>JAYZEI010000154.1:0-8552 GCA_036337375.1 Planctomycetota bacterium
GCGGCGTGTGGTTCCACAGTTAATTAAGAACGGACGCGTCATTCGCGCGTCGATTGGGATCACGAAGATCGTCGAACACCCCGACGGCTTGGTCATTGCGACGTTGGCCGCCGCCGGCGCGGCGGAAAAGGCGGGATTGCGGGGTTTTCGATTGGTCAAACAGCGACGACGGGAAGGTCCGTTTGTGTACGAACGCCGATATTTTGACCGATCCGCAGCCGATTTGATCACCGCGTTAGACGGCGAGCGGGTAACGTCGGCGGATCAGTTTCAGGACATGATCGAATCTCGAAAACCGGGCGAAAAAATCAGTCTGACCATCCTCCGGGAAGGAAAAGAGGTGAAACTGCCTGTTACGCTGGAAGCTGGAGAGTGACGATCAGACATTTCATCGCCCGCCGAACGGCAACGCATCACACCGTCCCCGCGTAGAGCACCTCGCGTTCTGCGGCGCCTGGCGGGGCCAGGACAAGACCCCCGGCTTCATCATTGACATTCACGACACAATTTGGCACGCCCTCGGCATGCTTGGCCAGGATGGCTTCCATCGCCTGTACGGCTGCGACCACTTGGCGATCGGCGGACACATCGTTGTAAGTTAGTTCTCGCAACTCGTTCAGCCGTCGATCGCGCTCTTCGGCGGGCCCGCCGAATTCAACGTAAGCGACTTCGCGGGCGAAGCGTTCAATGACCTCGACACCATAGCCCCGCTGCGTCCGTTCACCGTGTGGCTCAAAAAATTCGCCGTTGTAGTGGTTGTTAATTGAAATTTTGCGATCGATCGGCGTTTTACCTTCGATGGTGCACTCCACGCCCCGGCGGCGGCTATGGCCGTTCCAGACGCCATTATCGAAGCGAAATTGTACTTCCTGTTCCACGTAACCTGGAAAGTTGTCGGGCGTGACCCAACTTGTGTGAATGTCAAACGCCGCTTCGCGGCCATCATCATATTCGTACATGATCCGCAACTGCGTCGAATCCCAGGTCGGCCCGTCGCTGGGGCCAACCAGTCCGCGTTGGCCGGTGCAGGCGACGCTTTTCAGTCGGCCGCCAAATGTAAAATCGATCAACTTGAGATAATGGACCGCGACGTACGTTCCCGGGTTGCGGCCTTCAATCCATTCGGCGAACTGATCGCCCGAAATCTGTTTTGGCTCAAGCAGCGAGCAGTAACCACTGTTAACGTGCCGCAACTCGCCATCGACGACTAAGGTCCGCAGCTTTTTGTGATCAGGATCGTAGAGTTTGTGATATACAACTTTCGCCAATACGCCCTGTTCGCGACCGAGTTGTTCGAGTTGGTCCAATTCCTGTAATGAGAGTACAGACGGTTTTTCGACCAGCACGTGTTTTTTGGCTTCCAAAGCCGCGCAGGCCGAGCCACAATGTCGGTTGTCCGGCGTGGCGACACAAACGAAGTCGAGGTCTGTGGCGAGCAGGCCCCGGATTGAATCAGGCTCGGTGAAACTGGAAAAATCGCCGATCCGGTTGCGGGATCGCTGCCGGTAAGCTTCGGCGCGACGACCGGTGCGGCTGGCAACGGCGGCAAGGTCGATTTCACAGACACCAAACTGACGATCGAAAAGTGGCTGACGAAAAACCTGTTCGAAAAACGGACGATATGTTTCGTCGAAGATCATTCCCATCCCCACCATGCCGCCGCGGAGGCGATGCACATGGGGACGGAAGTCAGCAGTTCCGGGAGCACTCATGCTGCGCAAGCTAACACACTGCAACCCTGATTTCCAGAAGCACACCCCGGCAAGTCGTTACCAAGTTTGCACAGATCGCCACAAAAGCGCGATAAACTGCGAGAAAAATTGCGGTGTTCTCTGCCGGAAAAAATGGACGCAGGGTTGCCAAACAAACACTGGCCGAACGATAGGAGAAAAAAATGTCGAAGCGTCTTGTCGCGTTGACGGCTTTTGCGATCGCTGTTTGGGGTATGTATCATGGCGCGCGGGCAGATGAGCAGCTCGACAAACTTGAACTGATCGAAGTCCGTAAAGTCTGGGACCGGGGGACACACAACGCTTTCACCGACTTGATCCGGCACCGCGGGGTGTGGTATCTGGCGTTTCGCGAGGCGCCTTATCACGGTGTACCGAATGTCGGACAACCCGGTGGCAAGGCGCGGGTGCTGCGTTCGAAAGATGCCAAAAATTGGCAATCGGCGGGCCTGCTCGATTTCGGCGAAAACCAGGATGTCCGCGATCCGAAATTGTCAGTCATGCCCGACGGCCGGCTGATGGTGACGACCGCGGTTGCGCCACACGCTAACAAGGGTTCGCGGCAGCCGATTGCCTGGTATTCCCCTGATGGCAAGGCGTGGGGCGAGCCGCAAAAAATCGGCGAATTGAACTGGTGGTTGTGGCGGGTAACCTGGGGTCCGGACGGCAAGGCGTACGGCGTCGGTTACGGCGAACAGGGGCACGGTCCGAGTACGACGCGGCTTTATCGCAGCGATGACGGCGTTACGTTCAATACGATCGTGAAACAACTTACAGCCGAGCCAAAAACGAACGAAACGACGATCCGCTTTTTGAAAAACGGAACCGCAATTGCGCTCGTCCGCCGCGACGGCGGCGTGCCGCCAGCGTTGGTCGGGTCGGCAACAGGTGATTACACGGCGTGGTCATTTCGTGGCCTCAACAAACGAATTGGCGGTCCCGATTTTTTCGAGTTGCCCGACGGCCGGCTGATTGCTGGAGTGCGGCTTTACGACAAAAAAGTCCGCACGGCCCTCTGCTGGCTTGACGTGAAAAAAGGGGAGCTAACCGAGGCACTCGCGCTGCCGTCCGGCGGCGACACCAGCTATCCCGGTTTGGTGTGGCATGACGACACGCTTTGGGTCAGTTACTATTCCAGCCACCAGGGCAAGTCCAGCATCTACCTGGCGCGGGTTAAAGTTCGCTGACCGCCACAACCCGGTCTTCGTCCGCAGACTTTTGTGCAGCCAGGCAGAGCATGGTGGACCATTTTCCATCGATGCCGCTGCACGGTGGCGGTGCCCCGTCGCGCGCGCTGGCCGCGAGTGCGGCGATTTGCTGACGCAATTCGACAAGTTCGCCGGTGGGTTTTTCAAAATCGACGACGCGCACCTCGTCACCCAGCCCGTACTGCAGCGAAAAAGTTGATTCGTCGGCCCGCGCATCCGCCGCGCTCCAAGAGGCCCAAATCGTCCCGTCCGTGCCGGTCACCTTCGCCGTGACATGGTGTCCAAATGCGGCGAGCGTCTGCGAAACGACGGCGTACGCGCCGCCGGGAAAATTGACGATCGCCGAAAAGTTATCGTTCAGGTGTCGGTCATCCGCTTGCCGTGAATTGGCGCGGGCATAAACCGAATGCGGCTCGCCGCACGGCGCGAGATACCAGCGGGCCAAATCAAAAAAGTGAATCGGCTCTTCGAGAATCCAATTTCCAACGCGGTCAAGATCGTAGCGCCAGCCTTCCGCGCCGCTGCGGTAAGGAAATCGTGAAAGTTCGACCAGCGCATACTGCGGCCGGCCGATCTTGCCTTCGTCGATCAGCCGTTTCACGCCGCCCCACAATGACGACAGCCGCAATTCGTGGCCCACGGCCAGGATTTTCCCGCGCGATTTGGCCAGTTGATTTAGCTCGTCGCAATGAGCGGCCTGCAGTGCCATCGGCTTTTCCAGCAGGAGATGCTTGCCGCATTCGAGTACCGCTTTGCCGACTTCGTAATGCAGGTGATTCGGCACGACCACGCTGACGATGTCGATATCGTCGCGGGCGAGCAGTTCGCGATAATCGCCGCAGACATCGGCGGTCGGATGCGCACCGCGGGCGGCCGATTGGCTTTTGTCGGACTTTACGGCGATCGCAGCCAATTCCGCGCCGTCGTTTTTGGCAATGGCGTCGGCATGATGCGCGCCGAACAACCCGTAGCCGACGAGGCCGAAGCGGACATTATTGTTCATGAATGCTCTCTTACTCGGGCAATTCTTGGCCTTTGGTTTCAGGCAGAAAATAAACAAAAACGAGTCCGAGCAGAAACAGAGATCCCAGCCAAGTGACGGCGTCCGACAGGGCAACGCCTTCTTGTGACTTCAGCCAGCCGGAGAAAAATAGCATGGGCACGGCTAGTATCCGCCCACCATTGAAGCAAAAACTGGTTCCCGTTGCGCGGAGATGTGTGGGAAAGAGTTCCGGAAAATAGACCGCATAGCCCGCGTGCATACCGAGCGTAAAGAAACCAAAGACAGGTAATAGCATTAACAGTGTCGAGTAGCTGCCCGGAACAAAACAGGTAATCGGCACGACCACGAACGCCGCCAAATGATAGAGCATAAACGTGCGCCGCCGCCCAAATCGCGCACTGAACGGGCCAAACGCCAGCAGGCCCAAGCCTCCGCCGATTGTCTGAATGATGCCATACGCCAGCTTGGCCTGATTCTCTGCATCAGTCTTCGATACGCCCTCGGCCACTAAATGTTCCTTGGCCAAACCCTGCCCGGCGACCGTAACCGACCAAAAGGTGGCCAGACCCACCGCGGCCAATGCCATACCCAGCAGTGCGCGGCGGTTCCACTGTCGGTTCAGCAATAGGTCCGTAAAACTTCCCAGTTGGCGTTTGGCGGAACTCTTGTCCTCGGCCCTTGTCTTCCATTGTTCCGGTTCCTTAACGCTCGATCGCACCCACAGAATCAACAGTGCCGGCAAAACGCCGATCAGGTATGCATACCGCCAGTTCGCGCCGACGGCGTAACCGACCAACGCGGCCATCCACGTGCCGAACACGCTGGACGCGTGAAAAATCCCCGCTGCCTGTGCGCGAGCCTTGGTTGGAAACACTTCGGCGACCAGCGCAGCCGCGACCGCCCATTCACCGCCGACTCCCATTGCCACCAGAAACCGTAGCGACGCAACCTGCCACAATTCGGTTGCAAAAAATGTCAATCCAGAAAAAAGCGAATACATCAAGATCGTGACGATCATGACTGGTCGGCGGCCCAAACGATCGGCGAGTGTGCCAAACAGCAAGCCGCCAATCGTCCCGCCGAGCAGAAAGATGCCGAGAAACATGTCGCCATATTTTTTAATGTCGGCGTCCGTGGCTTTCTCGCCGATAATCTCGGCGAGCATCTGCGCGCGGGTAATGTTAAAAATCTGGCCTTCGTATACGTCAAAGACCCAACCGGCCGAGGCAATGGCCAGAACGAGCCATTCGTAACGGGTGACACCGTGATACCAGCGTTCACGATCTTGTTGCGGATGTTTGTTCATAAGATTGAGTCGTTAAATGTGGCCAGACGAGAAGCTGCGTCAGCGGCAACTTAGCAAACGTATTCCTCGCTGAACGGTGGTTTAAGCCATACTATTTTCGTTGGGCGGTGGTCAGCGGAGTGATGGGCTGTTCGACGAGGCGACCTTGCACCTCGCCCAACTTGCAGGTTTTCAGCTTCGGCAGCACGTAATTGGCGAACAGGTCGCATTCGTCCATGTGCGGGTAGCCCGACAGTATAAACGCTCGCATTCCCATGTCGATGTACCGGTTGATTTTCTCGAGCACCTGATCGGGGTCGCCTACGATGGCACTGCCGCATCCCGAGCGGGCCCGCCCGATTCCGGACCAGATGCCGGGTTCGATAAAACCGTCGGGATCGGCTTGTTGGCGAAGCGCGTCCTGTCGCCGGACGCCGGACGAATGAGAATCTTGACTGCGGTGTTTAATCTGTTGTCCGGCATCGTCGTCGAGTTTCGCCACCAGCCTCTGTGCGGCAAGACGGGCCTCGGTCTCGGTTTCGCGAACGATGATGTGAATTCGCAGTCCGAAATCAATCAATCGATCGTATTCGGCGGCGCGGCGGGACATGTCGCGCATCGTATCGATGAGCTGGGGTTCGGTTTCCGGCCACATCAAAAAGACGTCGCAATGCCGTGCGCACAAGTCGCGCGCCGCATCCGAAATGCCGCCGAAATACAACAGCGGGCCGCCGTTCTGTTGAAACGGCTTGACCGGGTCGGTCGGCAGGTCGAATTGATAAAAGTCGCCGTTGAATTCGATTCGGTCGCGCGTCCAAGCCTGTTTGAGAATTTCGATAACCTCGCAGGAGCGGCGGTAGCGACGTTGCGTTTGCGTGCCGGGCATGTCGGAGGAAATGATGTTGATCGTTAGCCGGCCCTGGAGCATGTGATCGAGGCTGGAAATTGCCCGCGCCAGCATGGGCGGGTGGTACTCGCCGCAACGGATGGCGACGAGCAGAGAAATCTGCTGCGCCAGGGCGGCCACGCCACCGGCGAAGGTCAGTGTATCTTGACCGGGAATGTAGCCGCTGGGCAGCAGAACGTTGTTGTACCCCAACCGGTCGGCCAGCAGCACGATGTCGCGGCAATGCGGCCACGAGCTGCGGAGACGGCCGTCCGGGATTCCGAGAAATTCGTAGTCGTCGCTGCACAAGGCGCTGAACCACGCAACTTCCACGGATTCCAAGTCGGCCGAGCGGATCTGAACTCCGTCCACCACGTTTTATTTCTTCCCGCCCGGCGCTCCGGTTTTTCTCGCCCAGGCAAACCAGTCCGCCGACATGCGTTGGACGCGTTTCGTGTCATCGGCGGCCAGGTCGGCCGTCTCGGTGCGGTCGGTTTTCAGGTTGTAGAGTTCCCATTTTTTGAAGCGGCCGTCCCAAACCAGTTTCCAATCGCCCTGGCGAATCGCCCGGTTTCCGGACCATTCCCAGGCGAGTGTCGCATGCGGCTGGCGCGACTGGCCGCGCAAAATCGGAACGATACTCTTGCCCTCCAGCGGAATGATTTCGTTGCCGTTGACCGAAACCGGGTACTCTGTTTTCGCCAATTCGATGAACGTCGCCATGAAATCGATAATGTGGGCCGGTTGCTCGGTGATCGTTCCCGGTTTGACGGTGCCGGGCCAGCGGGCGATCATCGGCGTACAAATGCCGCCTTCGTGGACCCAGCTTTTGTAGCGCTTGAACGGTGCGTTTTGCGCCCAGCCCCAGGCCGGTCCGACGCAGACGTAATCGTCCTTGGGCCCGGGACGGCGTTTTTTCGGATCGCGGCCCCCGGGCTCTTCGGCGCAGCCGCCGTTGTCGCTGAGGAAACAGACCAGTGTATTTTCGGCCGCGCCGGTTTCTTTGAGCGTCTCCAGCAGGCGGCCGATGTTCTGGTCCATGGAGTCGATCATGGCCGCGTAAACGGACATCCGCAGGTCTTCAAAATCATGGTTTGCCGTCTTCCAATCGTAGGTTTTTGGATCGCCTTGCGAGAGTTTCCAAACTTGCGGGTCGACCAGTCCCATTTCGATCTGCCGCGCGAATCGCTGCTCGCGCATGTTTTCCCAGCCCATTTTGAAGCGGCCGATGTATTTCTTAATGTCCTCGGGTTTGGCGTGCAGCGGATAGTGCGGCGCGGTGTAACAGACGTGCGCGAAGAATGGTGTTTTACGCTTCGTCGCCCGGCGGATTTGGTCGATGGCGTGATCCGTGAAAGCGTCGGTGGTGTAGAAGTCGGCGGGAAACGTGGTGATCCGCCGGTCGTTCTGGCCAAAGTAGCGGACGCGGTTGCCTTTGTACGGCGGGTCGGCGATCGTTGGATCGAAAAAGTTGCAGCAGCCGTCGAGCAGCCCATAGTACTCGCTAAATCCGCGCCGGTAGGGGTGAGTTGTATCCCCGCGGCCCAGATGCCATTTACCGGACAGCGATGTCTGGTAGCCGGCGGCCGCGAGCACCTCGCCGGTTGTGACCATATTTGTTTTCAACAGGCCGCCCTTGCGCCGGGGATGCAGACCCGTCACGATCGACGCCCGCGTCGTCGTGCATTTCGCGCAGTTGTAGAATTGCGTGAACCGCACACCTTCCGCGGCCAGGCGATCTAGGTTCGGCGTTTGCACTTCGCCGCCGTAACAGCCGATGTCCGACCAGCCCATGTCGTCGCACATGATCAGTAGAATGTTCGGCCGGTCTTTTCCCAGCGCGTCGCATAGAGGGATCAGCAAAAATATCAGTAGGGCGTGAAAAAAACGACAAGTGTTCACAAGCTAACTCCAAAAGGGGGGCGGCACTGCGTCTGCGATTATACATGACTGAAAGCGGTGTGTGGAAAACGCTGCCAGCGGCGGCCGCTATTTTTTGGGCTGCATTGTACGCAACACGGCGCGAATCAACGACGTCTCGTCACGCGTGTCTAGCGTGATCTCCCAGAACATGACGCCGCCGAGCTTGGCCTGCTGTGCGAACGCGGTTTTTTTTTCGATCGTGCGGACGCCGTTGAAGTAGATTCCCGCCACTTCGTCGATATTTGCGCCGGGATGATGCCGCTCGACGATCTGCGCATAACCCAGCGCAATGTTCCGCCGCTTGATCCCGCGGCCGTACAGCGGCAGCCCGAGATATATTTTCTTGGGCGGGACTTTTCTGTCGATCAGCCGCTGGACAAATTTTTGCGCGTCGGCAAATGTCGCGTGCCGGCCCGCCGCGTCGTACGCCATCAGGTGGATTCTGTCGACCGCCTCGACCGCCTCGCTTGGCAAATCCTGCAATCCGGCCGCGGCGATCGAAAGCAGCATGCCGTGG
>JAYZEI010000155.1:0-21237 GCA_036337375.1 Planctomycetota bacterium
AGCAGGCCGACAAAATAGTGACAAGCAACATCGTGGTTGCCCAAAGAGTGTTGGCATTGGATTACAGACGCCAGGATGCGTCGCCGCACCCAGCTTCGCGATTCTTCGCTGTCGCGAACGGCGGTTTCAAAGTACTCGACAGCCTTTTCGTACTTTCCGGCGGCCATCGCGGCGTTGCCCAATTCGTGTGAATTGCAAAGCTGCGTCTCAACACGGATCACTTCGTCCAGCGGGATCGTCTTGCTGCGGCCCGAGATGCCGCGAACACGAACCCCCCGCCCGTTGTAGTCGAGGATCTCGCCTTTGCGCTTAAGTTGTCCCGTGCCGTCCTTGGCGGACGTGACGACGACATCCTCGGCCAGAAGAACGCGGCTGATGAATATTGCCGCGATAACCGCCGGCAGGATTCGACGCCAGGCCACAGGGGAAAATATCCTTCCTGTCACGTCCGCTGGGGTTTTTGGCATCTGTGCGCCTCTGCATCAACGCCGGGGACTTAGCTGGCGAACATTGAAGAATTTGTACTGGCCGCTGTTTTCCGTTGCGAGTTTCGTCAGCCAATTGTTCTGCGTCGGTTGCTGCGTGCCGAATTGGATGACGTGGATGGTCGATCGCCCCGCGTTTCGCCGTGCAATCTTATGCAAATCCGCGCTGGACAGTGCCGGGTCCTCACCATCGGTCAAAAAGAAGATGACGTCAGGTCCCATGCCGATTGCCATCAGCAGCGGAGGCAAATGCCGCGTGGATAATTGCGCTTCGATGGATCGTACAAACCGTACCGCGGATTTTTTGTTTTCATCCGTGGCAAAAAACAGTTTACCGGTGATTCCGGTCGGATTAAACACTCGGCAATGTTCGTTGTAAAACACGATGTGAAACTGGTGCGTGCGGCCCAAGTGTTGAAGGCTTGCCAATAACTCGTGTTTGGCGGCTGCCAAGGGGCGACCGCTGTTGGAACTCATGCTGGCCGATGAATCGAAGACGTAAACAAAGTTGTGCCCCTCTCCCGACAGTCCAAAGACGCCCGTGCGGGCTTTGCCTCCCTCGATATTTCGGTTGCCGGGCCCCGCGTCGCTGAAATCGATATTACCGCCACCGACAATTTCCCCGGCCGGCGGGCCAAGTCCTTCATCGGCGCTCGGCAGGAAATTGCTGACGTCCGCCGGCCGCTCGCTGGCGGCGGGCAAAGCGGCAATCGCATCGCCGGTATTGTTTTCCGAACCGGCGAATTCGGCTGCTGCGGCGATGTTGTCTTGCTCGCCCTCGTAGAATTCGCCTTCGTCGTCCACCTGTTTCAGCACGATGCCAGTGGTGCGGGTTGCCGTCGTGTCCGGATTGCGAGGAACGGCCTCGATCGTGATTGCCAGCAACAGCACCAATGCCATGTGCAACACGGTGGATGAAATCCAAGCCGGCACCGTACGGCGCGTGGTTGGTTCGAGGGGACGAGTATCGGCGAATGCTGGCGGCGTCGACATCTGGACTGCAAAGAAGTGGGGTAATCGATATACTCTCAGTGTATCCGAACCATGAAAAATAATCACGCCGACATGGGTAGTGGTTGTGGTATCGTTTTGCGTTCGAAATAGTGACCCTAGGCGTTGGTGACGAGCGGATGACCGGCATCTCGCTGGCGGTTTGGGTAGCGATGGTGGACCCCAGAGGCCGCTACATTGAAAATCGTCGAACATCCTCATCCCACGTTGCGGCACGAAAGCAAACCGATTCGTCGAGTCGATGCCGCCTTGCGCAGTGTGGTCGCCGAAATGTTCCAATTGATGTACGAAGCCGAAGGGATTGGGTTGGCTGCAAACCAGGTCGATCTACCGTACCGCCTGTTTATTGCCAACCTGCGCGATCGTGGTGAAAACCAGGAGTTGGTATTCATCAACCCCGTGATCAGCGGTCAAAAAGGAAGCGGCGAGGCCGAAGAAGGCTGTCTCAGCTTGCCGGGCCTATATGCGCCCGTACGCCGACCTGAAAGGATCACGGTAACCGCGTACAACCTCGAAGGGCAGGAAGTCCGGATGGAAGGCGTTGATGACCTGCTCGCACGTGTGATTCAGCACGAGACGGATCACTTGGACGGCGTGCTTTTCATCGATCGGCTGAGTGAGGCGGCCGCACTGGAAGTGAAGGATGCGGTCGCAGAATTCAAAGAAAAATTTGAACGCCGCCGGGCCGCCCGCGAAATTCCCGACGACCAGCAAATTGCCGAGCGGCTGGCGGAAATTGAGGCGTTGTATTGTTGACGGCACGTTGTATCGGTTCATTTGCGGTCTAAACGTTCTTCTTTCATGGCTTTTGAACTCGCCAAAAGCGAAATTGCAGTTCCGGGCGAACCGGGGCAAATTGTAAGCTGCGCGGGCGAATCGCCGTATTGCCTGTCAAACACTCGCCCCCTATTCTACGCTGCATGAAAATTTTCATGATGGGAACCGGCGGTTATGCGGTTCCGACTTTTCGAGCGATCCATGCCTCGGCGCACAGCGTGGCGGCGTTGTTTACGCAGCCTGAAGCGGCGCTGGCGCGGCGAAAGAAAACGTCGCCGAGTCCCATGCGCGAGGCGGCTGGCGAACTGGGCGTCGAGGTATTCAATCCCCACGATGCCGACTCCGCCGAGGCGCACCAGATGATTCAATCGCAGCAACCGGATCTGTTGGTGGTGTGCGACTACGGGCAGATACTGGCGGCTGAGACGCTGGCTCTCGCCGCGCACGGGGGATTTAATTTACACGCTTCGTTGTTGCCCAAGTACCGGGGCGCGGCACCGATCAATTGGGCGGTTGGGCACGGTGAAACCGAGACCGGCAACAGCGTGATCCACATGACCCCACAAATCGACGGTGGGCCTTGCGTTGCCCAGGAGAGAATCTCGATCGGAGCGGATGAAACGGCTGAGGAACTTGAAGTTCGCATGGCAGATTCGGGCGCGCAGTTAGTGCTGCAGGCGATCGACGACCTAGAGGCGGGCCGGTTGCAGCCGATTCCCCAGGACGCCAGCCAGGTCAGCCGCGCGCCAAAACTGAAAAAGGCGGATGGCCAAATCGACTGGTCGCGCACGGCCCAGCAAATCTTCAATCAGGTCCGCGCAATGCGGCCCTGGCCGAAGACTTTCTCGAATTGGATTCGTCCCGGCCACGAGCCGCTGCGATTGATTTTTGAAAAAGTGCATGTTGGCGAATCGATCAGCGACGCGCCGGCGGGAGAGGTTATTGATGTCACCGGCGACCGCATTTCAATCGCTACGGGCGATGGATGTTTGTTGGTTGAGCAGTTGCAACCGGCAGGCAAACGAGTGCTGTCGGCCGCCGAATTTCTGCGGGGATATCGGCTGCAACTCGGCGAGCGATTTGGCGATCAGTGAAGCCACTGAATTCGCGAGAATTCATCGAAACCGCTTTGGCCCCCGAATTTTTGCGGATTCAGACACCCGCAGCCGCTCCGAACCGCAACCCTTTGTCCGGCGTCGCCGGTTGCCTAGAATGTAAGGTATCCAAACAGCACCGGAGCAACCATGTCAGAGGCGTTTTTGGTCGCGCTGCCCGTTTTCAACGAACAGGACCACGTGTCTGACGTGTTGGACCACGTGGTGCGGTACAGTTCGAATATACTCGTGGTGGACGACGGTTCAACCGACGCGACCGCGGAGTTGCTGGCCGGTCGCGATGACGTTTCCGTCGTACGGCACGAGACGAATTTGGGCTACGGTGCGGCGTTGCGGCGCGGCTTTGAATATGCCGTGCAGAAGAAATTCGATGTTTTGGTGACGATTGACTGCGACGGGCAACACCAGCCGCAGCGTATTCCAGAATTTGTCGAGGCTTGCCGCGTCAAAGACGAGTGCGGCCGGAGGCCGGACATTGTTTCCGGCAGCCGATACCTAAAATCCTTCGTTGGCGACTCCGCGCCGCCTGTCGAACGTCGGCAGATCAATATGCAGATCACGGAAGAATTGAACGAGCGGCTGTCGTTGAATCTAACCGACGCATTTTGTGGATTTAAGGCCTATCGTGTTGCGGCTTTATCAAAGCTGCAAACGACGGATCCCGGTTACGCCATGCCGCTGGAGTTGTGGGCACTCGCTGCATATAGCCGCTTGCGGATCGTCGAACTGCCCGTGCCGCGTGTTTATCTTGAAGAGAAACGATCGTTCGGCGGCGAGTTGGACAACGGCGCATCTCGATTGGATTACTACCACCGCTTGATCGAGGACACCTTACAACGCATCAAGTCGGACTCCGGCCACGACGACCGGAAAGTTCTCTGTGGAGAAGGCACCGGACGACGGTGACCGCCGCAATGCCCGAGCACCGACGACTCCGTGCGCCGAACGAAGATGGCGGCGTACTGCTGGATCCACCAGCGGCGGAGATTTCGAAACTGCTGGCCGAAAATGCCGCGCGATGGGGCGGTAACGATTCGGTTACCGGTGGAGATGCGGCGGCCTTGCAGCGATACGACGTCCAGGGCTGTTCACTTGGCGAACTTGCAAAACTTGCCCGGCGCGAATTGCTGTCTGCTGCGCATCGCTACTCTGTTTCGTATGGCGACGTGGCCGCGGCATCATCCGCGGAAAGCGGTGGCGAAATTCTGGCAAACCCGCTGCCTTCGGGCGCTGCGACTCCGCTTCAGTCCCGTCCTCCTGGGATTGCAACCGATTCTTCTATTTCGGAAGACGTACCAACAATTATCTCGGGCCATCAACCCGAGTTGTTTCATCCCGGTGTTTGGGCAAAGCATTTTGTGGCGGATCGGTTGGCGTCCACCTGTCGCGGGGTCGCGATTAATTTGCTGATTGATTCGGATATTGTCAGAGGCACAACGATGCGAGTGCCGGGCGGATCGGTCGATCGGCCATTTGTCGAGTCGATTCCGTACGACACACCGGTCGAGGGGATTGCCTACGAAGAGTATTGCGTCAGGGATCGTGGAGCGTTGCACAGTTTCGGTCGCCGTGCCGGCGCGGTGATCGCGCCGCTTGTGCCGCAATCGCTGGTCGGCAGTTTTTGGGATCGTGTCATTGAGGCATCACGGCAAACCGATCAAGTGGGGTTGTGTTTCGCACAAGCAAGGCACAGCTTGGAACGATCTTTTGGTCTGACGACGTTGGAATTGCCGCAAAGCTATGTCTGCCAAATGGAGAGTTTCTATTGGTTTACGGCTCATTTGCTGGCTCACCTGCCGCGATTTTGGGACATCTACAATTCAGCGGTGCAAGACTTTCGATGCGAGAATCGCATCCGCAGCACGGCGCATCCGGTGCCGGACTTGGCGATGGATGGCGAGTGGCTGGAAGCGCCGTTTTGGCTGTGGGATCGACAGAATCCGAGCCGTCGTCGGCTCTTTGTTCGCGGTGACGGCGACGGACTTTTGCTGACGGACTTGGATCAGTGGCAAACGAGAATTTCGATTTCGCCTGACGCCGATGCGAGCGATGCAGTGATGCAGCTTGGTGCGCTCGCCAGGACGGGCGTCAAGATTCGCACGCGGGCGTTGGTGACGACGATGTTCGCGAGGCTGTTTCTGGCGGACTTGTTCATCCACGGTATCGGCGGTGCGAAATACGACCAAGTGACCGATAAGATCATTCGACAGTTCTTTGACTTGCGGCCACCTCGTTACTTGACGATGTCGACTACATTACGATTGCCGACCGCGCGGGTTAGCATCGATGAAGGTGAATACAGTCGTATTTCCGGCCAATTACACGATTTGCTTTGGCATCCCGAAGTATTTTTGGAGAAAAATAGCAGCAGCAACGACACTTCGAAGTGGCAGCCTTTGATCGAAAAGAAACGCGCGTGGATCGCCACTGAGCAGACGGCGGAAAACGCGAGGCAGCGGTTCCTGGAAATCCGAAATTGCAACGCCAACTTACAAAAATGGGTCGAATACGAAGCCCAAGCTTTGCGTCGTCGTCGCGAACAACTGCGGGAGAGTGCAAGGATAGAGTCGGTACTCGGGTCGCGAGAGTATTCTTTTTGTCTGCATCCGGAAGAAAATTTGCGAGAATTACTGCTAGACAACGTGCGAGCCCGCTTATAACTTAAGGGAGTTGTCGCCGAGCTGGTGTGTGTACGTGTGTTGGCGGCAGTTTTCAAGTTTTTTTTTTGCACGACGGACAGACGCGACATCCAACTTGAAACTGTTTGCCGTCCCCGATTCCGGAAGAGGCACGACGGAGGGGGCGCAGGTGGCGAAACGGAAGTAGGCCGCTCGGGACAGAGACAGGGGTTGCTGAGCTCTGAGGATGAGCTTGAGCAGAAAGGATTCGAAGCCATGAGGACGGCGTCTGGCATAGCTGGCAGCGGCGCGGCGTTTCGTGCCCGCAAACGGCCGATGGTTACACGGCCGGAAGCGGCGAAGGTCGGAGACCACGCTGCCATCGAACATTTGCTCGCCACGGTTCTGCAGCGTCCGTCGACGCTGGAGTTTAACGCCCAGTTAGATGAGCCGTCGTATGATTCGGGTGATCGGCTGATCGTCAAGTGCGACGACGAGATCATCGGCCATATTCGATCGTCTTGGCGGGCCGTAAGAATGGGGCGCGCGAATTTTCCGCTATGCCGTTTTGATTCTTTCGCGGTGCTGCCCGAGTACCGCGCGGTGGGGGTCCCGGAAGCGTTGTTCACCGCTGCAGAGCGCCGCTTGAGCAAACGCGGCACCGCCATCGGCGAATTAGACATGCGCGATGCGATGATCGGCCAAAACGATGACTGGATAAAGTGCGGTCGCTGTGTTTATTCGCAGGCTAGTCCTCGCGATATTCTTTCGCAGTTGTCCGTCGAAGAAAATAGATCGCAAGCCGATCAACTTTTGGATCCTGCCCGGGGCGAGCGTTCCGTGCTGAGTGTTAGGCACTGGCGGCAGGTAGAACTGCCTGCGTTGATGCGAATTTATCAGGCGAACTTTGCGAGTTCCTACGGCCTGCTGGCGCGTAGCGAAGTATATTGGCGATGGCTGGTTTCGCGGCGAGCGTTTGATCAGATATTTGTGGTCATCGAAGGCCGCGACCGGTTGTCGCTGGAAGAAGACGGCTGCCGCATCGTCGGCTATGCCGTGACCAAAGGGCACCATATCGTCGAGATGATGGCTGAGCCGTCGCACTCGGAAGCCACCGCGCGATTGCTTCACCGAGCTTGCAGCGATGCAATCGAGCGAGATTGGCACACCGTTCGTTTTC
The DNA here is from genome assembly GCA_036337375.1 of Planctomycetota bacterium. Classification (GTDB taxonomy): domain Bacteria; phylum Planctomycetota; class Planctomycetia; order Pirellulales; family UBA7805; genus JAYZEI01. The sequence goes on from JAYZEI010000155.1 coordinate 7,187, forward strand.
ATGCTCCCGCGTGCCATCCGCTTCACGCGGTCTTGGTTGAAGCGGGTGGGGATCTGCAGCGGCAAACCGCAGAAAGTACGCGACAGATGTTAGTGCGGCTGCCTGAAACACCATCGTATATGCGGTGCTTTGCGTCCGAGTTACTCGATCGCGCGATACGCGGAAATTTGGCGTTTCCTGTAGAATTGGGAATTCAGATTAGCGCCGAAAAACGGCAGTTGATTCTAACGGAATCCGACGCCGGCTTAACCGACGGACGGCTGGGCCGCAGCTACGTTTCGTGTGACCGCGCGACGTGGAATCAACTGCGGCTGGGTTATTGCGACGCCGAATGTGCACTGGCGGATGGCAGCCTGGCGGCTTCAACAACACTGGCGGCCGACATGGCGCAAACGTTGTTTCCGAAGGTTCCGCTATGGCGGCCGCCCTGGGATGACTTGGCGGTTTAACGGCATAGACTAAGATGCACGGGCATCGTTGTTTGCCAATCGTCTCATACCCCGCCGGTCGTGCCGAATATGCTTCGCCGTTGCGCAGGACAAGTTGTAATGATCGTCGTCATCGCGATCATTCTGCGGACTTGGCTGATCGAAGGCTGTCTAATTCCCATGCGGGTGGCTGGTGCATCAATGGCGAACAGCTATCTGGGGCCGCACTTTCGCATGCGGTGTGCCGGTTGCGAATTCATCTATCCGGTTGATGCCGGGCGGGGACCGCCGGCGGGAGCGGTGAGTTGTCCCAATTGTCACCACGTTTGCGAAGTGGTAGCGGGTCTTAGTCCGCGTCTGGGCGATCGCCTGCTCGTGGACCGGCTTGTGCTAGATGTCCGCCAACCGAGGCGATGGGAACCCGTTGTTTTTCGTTGTCCATCCGCGCCGAGCACATTTTGTATCAAGCGGATCGTCGGTCTGCCGGGGGAAATGGTCACCATTGAAGGAGGTGACGCCTTTATCAACGGCCGCGTGGCAAAAAAGTCGTTAGATGAATTCCGGCGGATCGCGCTGCCGGTGTGTGAGTCTAGATTTCATCCGGACGGTACGGGTAGCGGCGTTGTTGCCTGGGCAGCATCGGGACAAGACGACCGAGTGACGCAGACGGAAACGGGATTTTGCATTGATGATGCCAAACGGTTTGACGAACCCGCCTGGGTTTGCTATCGCGGCGACGTCACGGCTCACAATCGATCTAAGGATTCAGCATTCCACACGTTTGATGGCTATGGATACAACCAAGGCCTATCGAGGCTGCTGAACAAGGTTCATGACAAACTGTTAATCGCTACAGTCCGCGCCAACGGTAGTGGGATGATTGGGCTGACTGCACGCTATTACGGTGAGAACTTTTTGATCAAATTTTACCCCGCTAAAAGCACTGGCACGCTATTTCGACAAGGCCGCAGCGTTACGGAGTTTCAAACGGAGCGACATCTTTTAAGCGGTTTCACTACGCTGTACTTTGCTGTCGTGGATGGGCAAATTTTGTTTGCAATCGATGAAGAAAATTGCTTGGTATTTGATATCCCACAATGGAAGGGCGAGCGGAGACGGCCTGCTGTCGTGGTTCGTAAGTTGGGACCCGATGCCGAGGTCGCAATCGGTGCCAGCCAGTTGGGCGTCGAGATCGTGGACTTGAAACTGTTGCGAGATGTCTTCTATACGCAAATTGCAGCCGATTCCGCGACCGTGTTGCCGCGCAAGCTCGGTCGGGATGAATATTTCGTACTCGGCGACAACAGCCCTGTTTCGCGAGACAGTAGGCACGGCGACCTGCAAATTCTGAACGCCAAATATTTGCTGGGCAAGCCGCTTGCCACTCGCCGCTGAAATGGTCTCTGCAGTTTTTCAAGTTCACGAAGGATGTTAAATCGTATATATTCGCTCGCCTGGCCCCTCAAGATTTCTCGAAACCGAAGAAAAACCATTCATGGCCCATCAAACTCCGAAGAGCCGCAACCAAGACACTCGGCGAGTTGCCAATCAGGGCGTTGGCTCGATCATCCGCCGTGACATACTGGCGTTCCTTACCTCAGGTAACGTGCGGGAGACATTTGAGTCGATTGTTATCGCGTTCGCTCTGGCATTTCTTTTTAGGACCTTCGAAGCGGAAGCGTTTGTAATCCCGACAGGATCTATGGCGCCGACGTTACAGGGCCGACATCAAAATGTTGAATGTCCGATGTGCCAATTTCCATACCGCATTAGCGCCAGCAACGAGATCAAGCAAGAAACCGAAACTCATTTTTCCGATGTCGTCAGTGGCACGTGCCCCAACTGCGGCTACTATGCTTCCACAAATATGTCGCTCGGACAACAAGTCGAAGAGTATCGCGAACAGGAAGAAGCGAGAGGCCGCGAAATTGATGTCTCATTTAATATGCGTGCGCTGGAATTAGGCGAGGACTCCGGGTCAAAAAATGGCGACCGCATTCTCGTCAGTAAGTACCAATATATTTTTAACGAACCCGAGCGGTGGGATGTCTTTGTCTTTCGCTATCCGCATAATTCGTCGCGGAACTATATCAAGCGGTTGGTCGGGCTGCCGGATGAGTCATTGATGATACACTGCGGCGACATCTTCACGGGGAAGTACATATCTAACGAACAATTACAGGCCGAAGATGTCAGTGATGCGCAACTAGGTTTTAAGATTGAGCGAAAACCGCCCGACAAGGTCCTCGCGATGGCGCAGCTTGTTCACGACAACAACTATCAATCGGATGTTCTGATCAAAGCAGGCTGGCCGCGGTGTTGGAATTCGAGTGCAGCAAATGAAACCAATGAATCGGGCGATTGGATTGCCTCCGCTGACTTTCGCAGCTTTCGCACGAATGGCTCTGCGGGTGAAGAGGTCTTTCTCCGCTATGGGCACGTCTTGCCGACATTTGCCGAGTGGGAACAGGTTCTCGTTGCCGGTAAAAGCGAATCTCGTCGCAGGCCTCAGTTGATTGCGGACACGTGCCCCTATAACAGCTCATACACGTACGCCAAGAATCCGCAGCGCAGATCGCGTGACGACGGGGGCCATAATTGGCATGTTGATCGTGGCCCGGCCGGCGTGCCCGACACCGCTGCCTCTGGTGTCCACTGGGTAGGTGATCTGACATTCGAAACGGAAATCACTACGGAGTCGACCAGCGGTGAAGTTGTACTTGAACTGGTCGAAGGCGGCCACAAATTTCAGTGTCGAATTGATCTGAGCAACGGCCTCTCGAGGTTGTCAATCGACGGTGGCATAGACGGTTTTCAATCGGAGCTATTGCAAGATGGCGAATTCGTTTTCCAGACCGGCGTCAATGGGCCGGGAACCTATGAATTGATCTTTGCCAACGTTGACGATCAGTTGATACTTTGGGTCGATGGAGACGTGGTAGCCCAGGCACCCTATGATTCAGTCGAGAATCGCATTCCGACTCACGCCGATCTGTTTCCCGTTGCGATTGGTTCGCGGGGAGCAACAGTGACCGCAAGTTCTTTACGTGTTTGGCGAGACGTTTATTACCTTGCCATCACAATGGCTAGACGGAGCAGTTGGGATTACGGCCGCATGAGTTATGCACTGCATGACGACAAAGATCGCATCAAGTTTCTGTCGACGCCCCAGGCATGGTCCGTGTTCAACCCAAAACAGATGTCCAAGGTGCGATTTTCGCTCGGAAAATTTGAGAATTCGCAAAGAGACCAATTTTTTGCGCTGGGAGACAACAGCCAGCAGAGCAAGGACAGTCGCCTTTGGTCGCCACGGCCCGTTTGGTTGGATCCAACGGCTGAGTTTTATGTCGAACGCGAGCTGTTAATCGGCAAGGCGGTGGCAATTTATTGGCCGCTCGGTAATTTTGGATTCGTGCGATAAATCGTAACGCGATCGCAGGAGGCGACGGATGCCGCTTTTGAAAGTCGAAGGACTCGTCAAAATCTATGCTCGCCGTCGTGTCGTCGATGGCGTCGATTTTGCGGTCGGCGAAGGCGAAATTGTCGGGCTTCTCGGTCCTAATGGCGCCGGTAAGACGACCAGCTTCCGCATGACTTGCGGTATGATCGAACCGGACGAGGGCCGTGTGCTGCTGGACGATGTGGACGTTACCAATTGGCCCATGTATCGCCGCTCGCGAGATGGGCGAATGGGTTATCTTGCCCAGGAGCAAAGTGTTTTTCGAAAGCTGAATGTCGAGGAGAACATCTCCAGCGTCTTGGAAATGTTGGGGGTTGGTCGAAAGGAACGCCGTAAACGCACTGAAGAATTGCTCGAACGGTTTCAAATTACCAAGATCCGCAAGTCCAAGGCGGAATACATTTCGGGCGGTGAAAAACGCCGCCTGGAAATTGCCCGTTGTCTGGTGTCCGATCCACAAATCATCTTGTTGGACGAGCCGTTTACGGGCATTGATCCGGTTACGATCATTAGCATCCAGGATATTATTTGCGGCCTGCGCGAGAGTGGGATTTCCATCTTGATCACCGACCACCGCGAACGAGAAACGCTGGAAATCACCAACCGCAGTTATGTTATTCGCGAAGGCAAGGTGCTTTGCCATGGCACACCACAAGAAGTGCTCAATAACGAAGAGGCTAAAAAGTACTATTTTGGCGATGCGACCGCACTCCAACAAAGAATGCCACCGCAGCCTCACATTGCAGAACCAAAGAAAAAACGGCTGAAAAATCTAACATCGAAGTTGCGGCGGCGGTCCGTCTAGCAGGAATCGGCTGCTGCGGCGATGCGCGATAGGCATCAAAGGTTATGAGTGTAAAAGCCGATATGGAAATAGTCCTGCGATTTTGGTATTAGTTCTGCGGTGGTTGCTAGCGAGAGAGCGGCACGGACGGCAGTTACATCGGGCAAACAAGGAGGTGATCATGACGGAAGACTACAGCCCAGATTTTGAGTCGGATGAAATAGAAGAGGATGAATACGAAGAGATCGAAGAAGAAATCTCCAGTGACGAAGTCGATCGTGTTCTCGAATCTTTGTCGAGCCTGATGGAGGGCGTCCAGAGCGAATCTGTTCACGAGTACTTAGGGCAGGCGTACAACAGTGTATTCGCTTTGATCTACGAAGAAGATGATGATGAAGGCAACGAAGAACTTTCGATAGAAAATGACGACGACTTCGACGATTTGACGGAAGCAGAAGCTGCGTAACACCGCCGGCGGTCTTCAAATTCAAGCCTCTCTCGACAACGTTTTGGGAGAGGCTTTTCCGTGCGCTTGGCTGCCGCCGGCCGCCAGCCGTTTTTTACGGTCCGGCTTACGCGTTGTCGCGGACCCAACCGTAGGCGGCATTGTCGCGTTGGCCGCCCTGGTCGAGATATGCCGTTTTCAGACGGTTCAGCGAGTCGTTGGGAAGTGCCTTGATTTTCTTTTTTACATCAAAGCCGTAAATCTTTGCAGCATTCAGGCCGAAGATGTTCGCCTTGTCCTGTTTGGTCAGTTTTTTGTAGCCGAACTTTTCGCACAACTCGTCCGAGATCTGAAAACGTTTAAAGGCGTCGATCACCCATTGCGGCGACCCCCACCAAAGGCAATCCGTCCCCCAAATGACGTGATCAGATCCGTAGTATTTGATGTTCTGGCCAATCAGATGCTGACACAATTCCGGATGCGTGATCGCCAACAATCCGAACGATGTACCGATCTCGGGGTAGACATTATTCATTTTCGGATTGCGCTGTTTGATCTTCATCAATTCGGAGTGCCACTCGAAATCGTTGGTTTTGGGGTCAAAGCCCTTCTCCTTGAACTGCGGATCCCAGGTCCCGTGCTTCAGCGCCGAATGGTAGGCGATGAATGTCAGGTCGGGATGATCTTTGGCGGCTTTTTCAAGATCGCCCGGATGTGCGTAGCGGCCCAGCGTGCGGGAAAGTGAGGCGAATCCTTTGTGCACGCTGAAGATTTTCAGACCCAGTTCCCGGGACTTTTCGTAAAACGGATAGGCCAGCTTCTCGTCGTCCATGCGAAAACCGTCACCCGACCTGCCGGGATCGGTGTGACAGTACCATTTCCAACTGTCGATGCCGTACGTTTTGACTTCCCGCTCCATCTGCTCATACAGTTCGGGGAAATCGGGCTCATTTTTTTCACGGTTCCAGTAATGATTCGGGGCGCAATTGCCTTGGCAGAAGGCGCGCGTGCCGCCGGCGAGATCGTTCAATTCATTCTTGCGTTTGGACATCAGCCAGCTTGGCAGAACGCCCCCTTTGCGGTCGCGGCCTTCGAGGACTTTGCCGGCAAGACTCTTGTTAATCTCGCGACCCGGCACGCCCGAGATGACGGCGATACTGGTTTCACTGTCGAAGAAAATCTCCTTCACAAAGTTACTGAACCCGTATGAATCAGGGTCGTTCTTCAAGGTAACGCCTATGTTTCGCAGGAACGTGTGTCCGCGAGAACCAATCGACGCTCCATCGGTAAAGTGCATTTGCACATCCATTACGAAGTACTCGCCTTTGGGAAACTTTTCTTCCGTAGCACCCGACTCGACCGTTTCCTCGGCGTCAACCTCCCAATTCGGGCCGTAGATCATGTTGGATGCGAGGAAGGCAGTGGCCATGCCCATGGTCGTCCGCATGAACTGCTTGCGAGTCATCCCCAGCTTTTTGGATTTCTCCTCGGACAGTTCCCCAATCAGCTTTTCCCACTGGCGCTGCTGGCTGTTCTGTGCCCGCGGGATGAATTCCTCGTTGGAAACCGCCTGTGTGGGCATCGGAGAATCGACGCCTTTTTTCCGATCTCGCTGCCACTTAGGAATCCACATTTTGAATCTCGCTTGTTGCTGGGGTTGGATTGCTACTTGCTGGGGTTGGAAATCTGCGGTCTGTTCTACAAAGTCGTTGCCCGCCACGCAACGACGCGGCCGATCCCCAATCGCGGATTACGAGATGCCCTGCGATTTATTTGCGGGCCTTTTCCGCGGCGCTTGATGATTGGTCCGTCGCCTCGACGTGGGCATACCAGCCGATCATCATTTCCTCCCACGTCTGGTCTCCCCAGCGGACCGTCTTGGTTGGATCGGGATTGGCGGGATTTTCGTCCGAGTTGTCAAAGTGAGCGACGCATTCGATGACCGTTCCTTTGGGGATCGGAAACGGTTTGGCGAAGCGGTAGCGATGTTGCCAATTGAAATCGTAGTCGGGGACATTCAGCAGGATTTCTTTGCGGCCGTCCGGATAGTGCGCCGTATATCGGAAGTCTTTTCCGCGCAGATGCATGTGTGGCATCAGCGACAATAATTCGACGTCGTTATTGAAGCGGGCGTGGGAAACGATGCGGTGGTCGCCTGCACCCGGCGGAATGGCAAACGAAAAGTTGATCGCACCGCCACCTTTGACCCGTCGCTGGGGCGGCTGTTTGCAAAAGACCAGCCCAACCTCGGAGCGGTCCTTTTCTACTTTTCCCGTCGGTGTGTAATGAAGTTGCCACACGATCTCCGCGCCCGCTGGGACCCTGAAGCCGATTCCTTCGGAAAAAACCATCGGCTCTTCGCCGGGCGCGAAGCCGCCAACGGCGGGTAGGTGTCGAAAGCGGCGAGAGTTCTTTTCGCGGACGAAGGCGATGATGTGATGTACTACCGAGCGATTTCCCGGCCGCGCCTCGGAAGCTTGCACCCACATATCTTCCTTGAAGTTCGTCGGCGTGACGAAGTACTGGTATTTCACCGTGCCGGTCGCCTGGACGGTGTACTCTCTCGGCATTTTAAAAATGACATCGGGCTTGCCGATGAGCCATCCATCCTCGAATTGTTGCGGTTCCGGCAAATCCCGTTTGTCGCCAAAGGGTGCACCACCGTCGATCCAGGCCACCAGCGTGTCGATTTCTTTCTTTGGCATCCGCAGATCGTTACTGAAGTGGCCGTAGCGGGGATCGGCTCTCCACGGCGGCATCCTCCGCTGGACAACGGTTTCCTTAATCATCTCGGACCAGTCTCGCGCGTCTTCAAAACTCAGTAGTGAAAAGGGCGCGGCTGTCCCCGGATGGTGGCATTTGGCGCAGCGATTCTGGAAGATTGTCGCGACGTGTTTGGCGTAGGTGACTTCGCCCCGATCTTTCAAAACCGAGCGGCGCGTAATCAGACAGCCCGCCGTCTCCGTCGTGGAGACGGACACTTTCTTATCATCGAGTAGTTCCTTGACAGCCTCCTCCAGGTCGGCCCGCCGCGACTTTTCCCGCTTAAAGTCGTATCCCAGCCGGTCGTCGATACGACCCTGGTAACGGATGACCCGCCGGCGGTCGAGCACAAATACTTCCGGCGTCCGCTCGGCGCCGGTTAAGTCCGCGGCAAGTTGTTCGCTATCGACGAGTACCGGAAAGTCGATCTTGAACTCCTTGACGTGTTTGGCAATCGTCTCCGCCGAGTCCGACAGGTTGGAGTTAATGCCAATTACCTGAACGCGCCGGTCCCGATAGCGGTTTTGCAGGTCGATCAAATCGGGGACGTAGGCGTTGCCGATTGGACATTCGGTCCCCATGAAAACGGCGACCACGATCTTTGCTTTGCCGAAATCGGCCAGCGCCTGCAGTTTGCCGGCCGAGTCGGGTAGAACGAAATTTGGCACGCGCCGCCCGACCGTGGATTCCTTTTTGACCGTGCCTGGCTTGCGGGCCGCCTGGGGCTGGTCGTTTTTTTCCGGAACCGCGTCTTCCGCCCACGCGGACAAGCAAATTCCGTAGACCAAAAAGAGCAAAATGCCAACTGCAGGCGAGCGTAACGAGTCCACGATAGTTTCTCTCCATGCGAGGCCGGTGGAGCAATCGGTTGACCGTATTTCATTATACCGATCGGAATGGGCAAGAGTTACATCGGGAATTGTGCACGGACCGCCGGTGATGGAGAAGAGATCGTTGCACTCCAGTTGCACATTTTCTCCGGTTTGGGCATTATCATCGTGTTCTTGATCCCCGCAGCGGTTGTTGCCGGCTACGTTGCTTGCTTTCATAATGGAGCAGATCGGTGGTTGCGACAGGGCCACCGAGCGTTAGCACGACACACGATCGAGCAAGTGCGGCTTATGGCAATAGTAACCGATTGGTTCCGGTCGCTGTTGCGGGCCAAGCACAGCCGTCGTGGTACTCGCCGCCCTCTCGGTCCGCGCCCGCTGATGGGCGAATCGCTCGAACCCCGGCACCTGCTCAGTGGCCTTACGCTGATCACCCACGGCCACAGCGGCGATACCGCCGAAGAAGGCTGGGTGCGGGAAATGGGCCGGGCGATGATGAAGCGGACAACGTCCGCCACACCTGCGACGCCCGAGTATACCGAAGTACAACTCACGGTCTTCACTCCCGATGGCGTTAACCTCGAAGTTCGGACTGCCGAAGTTCTCTCAGACAGCAAGGTGCCGTTGTCCGATTCAGCGCACAGCGGCGAAATCGTTGTCTATCTCGATTGGCAGGGTGCCCAGGCGTTGCTTAGTGCCGGTGATCCCTATAACACGGTGTCGGTCTCGGCTGCGATCATGCCTTATCTGACCGGCGAACAGCCGATCACGGGACTCGGCATCTCGCTGGCCGAGCAACCTCTGCACCTGCTCGGGCACAGTCGCGGTGGGTCACTCGTGGGCATGCTCGCTGAAGATCTAGGCGCCAAAGGAGTCTTTGTAGATCAAGTCACGTATCTGGACCCTCACCCGCTGCTGCCGGGAGACTATCCGGTCTGGGAAAACGCGGTACCGCAAAACGTGCTGTTCGCCGATTCGGTCTGGCGGACCGACGGCACATTTTCCGGCAATGAAGTGGGCGACTTCGACGGCGCGCACATCGTCGGTTCCTACGATGGGCAACTTTCCGAAGATTTGCTCGGAGGCAACGAGCTGTTCTTCAACGTCGGTTACTTTTGGGAACATTTGGATGTGCACCTCTGGTACCACGGCACGATTCCGGCGACAGAAAACCCGGTCCCCAACGACGGCACCGTCGATGTTCCGCTCGATTGGTACGGGGGCCGTGAGCCGGAGCGGTTAGAATCCGGGTTCGCCTACAGCCGAATTGCCGGCGGGCCGCGGCCGAAGCAGGGACTGCTCGACGTGGAAAACTGGTCCGCGAATCGGGCGGCCGTCGATTTTGGCGGAGCGGTTTGGCCCAGTCTTTTCAACCTCGCGGTAAGTGCTGAGGGTGGCGGGACTCTCAAAGTCGGCGACCCGTTGCCGGTCGTGTTTGACTATCACGACAACGACAGCGACGCCGCAGCCAGCTTTTTCTTGGACACGGATCAAAATCCCTACAACGCCGGCGCGGTCGAGGTTGGTGGCGGCACTTTGCTTTCCACGGGCGGCGCGACCGTAACGGGCACGGAAACCCTCGATACGGCCGCCGCGTCTGCCGGCACCTACTACATCGGCGGTCGCCTTCAAGATGCCTCGGGTCGCACCCGTTACGCCTACGCCCCGACGGCGATCGCACTTTTGCCGAACGACAACACGGAGCCGATCACCATCGCCGGTACCAATTACGACGACCTCAACGGAAACGGGCAACGGGATTCCAGTGACCCGTCCAGCGGCTCCTTCGAACCGGGGCTGGCCGGCTGGACGATCCGGCTCTACCTGGATGATGGCGACGGAGTGCCGGAGCCGAACGCGGACACCCTGGTCGACTCGGCCACCACCGATGGCTCCGGGGCCTACAGCTTCACCGAAGTCGGACCGGGACAATACTTCATCGCCCAGGTCCGGCAAAACGGCCACGTGCAGACGTTCCCAGCGTCACCCGGCACACACACCGTGACCGCGACGGGCGGTCAGGACGTTGACTCGCTGGATTTCGGAAATTTTGGGGCCAGCCGGATTCTGACGGTCAATTCCGCCGGCGACGGTGCGGATGCGAACCCGGGGGACGGCGTTGCTGAGGATGCCGACGGGAACACGACATTGCGGGCGGCCATCGAAGAAGCCAACGCCGTGGCGAACTCGGCCGATCATCCCGACGCGATTTTCTTCGCCCTGCCGGGCGAAGGCCCGCATACGATCCGGCCGGCTACGGCGCTGCCGAATCTCAAGGACCCGGTCCTCCTGGACGCTACCAGGCAGGCCGGCTACAGCGGATCGCCGCTGATCGAACTGGACGGCAGCCATGCGGGCGATGCGGTCAGCGGCTTGAAGGTCAGCGGCGGCGGCAGCGGCAGTACGATTTGCGGGTTCACCATCAATCGGTTTGACGAGCACGGAATCTTTATCAGCCACAAAAGCGACGTCACCGTCCGGGATAATTATCTGGGCACCGATCCGACCGGCACGCAGGATCTCGGCAACGGCGAGGCCGGGGTCTACCTCATCAACGCCGTCAACAACTTCGTTCACCGGAATCTGATTTCGGGCAACGACCAGGGTATCTTCGTCGAAGGCCCGGTTTCCAGCGGCAACGTCATCACGGGCAACACCATCGGCACCAACGCCGAGGGCACCGCCGCGCTGAAGAACCGCTTCGTCAATATCGACATCGCCGCGGGGTCGAAAAACCAAATCGGCGGCACTGCCGAAGGTGAGGGCAATCTGATCTCCGGCAGTAGAACCGGCGTGTCGATCCGTGGCACGACGGCCAGCGGAAACCTGCTGCTGGGCAACAAGATCGGCACGAACGCGGCCGGAACCGCCGCCATTAGAAACACCCGCGGGGTCAAGATTCTCGACGCCGACCAGAACGTCATCGGCGGTGCCGGTGCGGCCGGCAACCTGATTTCGGGCAACACCATCGGGCTGTTGATCCAGCGGGGCGAGGGTAACCTCGTCGAGGGCAATCACATCGGAGTCGATGCGGCCGGCGGCGTAGCAGTACCAAATACCCGGGGTGTGCTGATTCGGGACAGCCAGGCAAACCAGATCGGCGGCGAGCCGAATGTGATTTCGGGCAACCTGCGGGAAGGACTTAAGATTTTTGGTTCGTCGACAAACAACGTGGTCGGCGGCAACGCAATCGGCACCAACGCCGCCGGCGACGCGGCGGTCGGTAACGACATGGGCGTGCGGATATCGGGCCTTGCCTCCGCAAACACGATCGGCGGGACCGTAGCGGCTGCCCGCAATATCATCTCGGGCAACCTCGATGAAGGGCTGCTGCTCACGGCGGACAACAACACGGTCAGCGGCAACTTTATCGGCACCGACGCCACCGGGACCGCGGCCCTGGGTAACGACGGGGGCGTTTTGATCCATAACGCGACCGGCATCCTCATCGGCGGCGCGGAAGACGGGGCCGGCAACGTTATCTCGGGCAATAGCGAGAGCGGCGTTGATATTACGGGCAACAACTCGACGGACAACGCGATCGCAGGCAACCTGGTCGGTACGAACGCCGCCGGCGACGCGGCCGTCGGCAATAGGCAGGGCATCCGGATCAGGTCCAAAAACACCGTCATCGGCGGTACCGCCCCCGGTGCCGGCAACGTCGTTTCAGGAAACAGCATTAACGGCATCGTGCTCCGCGTCGGGTCCGGCGGCACGACGATCGCAGGAAATCGCATCGGCCTTAGCGCCGCCGGTGACGATAGCGTCGGGAACCGTGTCGGCGTATTGATTGAAGAGGCGGCCGACAACACGGTCGGCGGTACCGCCGCCGAGGCGGGCAACTCGATCGGCGGCAACAGGCGGCAGGGCATCAAAATCACCGGTGCGGCGGCCGCCGGCAACCACATCCGCGGCAACGCCATCGGTTTCGACCGGCAAACCGGTACTGTCGTGGCCAACCTGGACGGCGTTCGCCTCACCGAAGGCGCCTCCGGCAACAGCATCGGCGGCACGCAGGCGGGGGCCGAAAACGAGATCGCCCACAACACCCGCATCGGCGTCTGGATCGGCGGCGGAACGGGCAACGCCGTATTGCACAACTCGATCCACGACAACGGTGAACTGGGCCTGGCGGTCGAGAGCCGGCTGGTAACCGCCAACGACGCCGACGACGCCGACGCGGGCGCCAACAACCGGCAGAACTTCCCGGAATTCGGTGCGGTTACGCTCGGCGACGGCAGTTTAAACATCGCCTACTCGGTCCCCACGACCCTGGACACTTCGGCCTTTCCGCTGAGCGTCGAATTCTTTGCGGCCGACAGCAACGACCAGGAGGGCCAGACGTTCCTCGGCTCGCACAGCTATACGGCAATCGGCCTCGTCACCGCCACCGTGGATGCCGCTGCGGCGGGAATCGGAACCCGCATCGTGGCCACGGCCACCGACGCCCTGGGCAACACCTCCGAATTTTCCGCCGCCGCGCCCGTGGCTTCGCCCCTGCTGGCGGCCGGTGGAGCCGGCGGGTACACGTCCAGTGCCGGCCATCAGCGGCTGACGGCCGTCGAGCTAATGACGACCGTCGCCGCGGCCATCTCGCGGCTGGGCGAGGCGGGATTTAGCGCCGAGTTGTTCTCCAACATCACCTGGGCGATTGCCGACCTGTCCGGTGCGGCCCTGGGCCTGGCCACACCGGCGACGGTCACCATCGACGCCGACGCGGCCGGTTACGGCTGGTACCTCGACGAGGCACCGCAGAACGACACCGAGCTGAATGCCTCGGCCCGTCGGCTCGGCACCGCTGCGGAAATCGACCTGCTCACCGTCGTCATGCACGAGCTGGGCCACGTCGCCGGGCTGGACGATCTCTACGACGCCGGCGACGAAGACGATTTGATGTATGCCTGGCTGCAGCCAGGCAGGCGAAAAGCATCCACCAGTGCGGCCATCGCCGATGAAGCGTTTGCCGGGTTGTAAACGCGGCGTGGACATGCCATTTGTTGTGCGGCGTATGTGACACGGCTATATTGGGTGGGTGACTAGAAAGGAACAAAATTTCTGGTGGCATCACCGCGGACGATGCCGAAAAGAGGAGATTATGACACTTATGAAATACAAAATGACGGTTCTACTTATCGCACTCACGACGCTTATCGCCACACGCGGCTCCGGGGCCGACCACCCGGAGCTAAAGCCCTTCCCGAAAGCTGAAAAAGGCAGGGAGCGTTTCGTGATCGTACTGCCGGAAAAGAAACGAGGCGAAGACGCCGGCTTCAAGGTGGAACTGATACCTGGCAAAACCATGATGACCGATGGGGTAAACAGGCACTGGTTGGGAGCCTCC
>JAYZEI010000156.1:0-8425 GCA_036337375.1 Planctomycetota bacterium
AATGTGTCGCGGGATTATTTGTTTCGTATACGCGTCGGCGAATTTTTTCCGCTGGCTCTTGTCGTTATTTCCGTGGAAGATTGCCGGGGAATAGACGGGCATATCCCAACTTTCCGACGTGATGACGTGGCGGTTGGCGACAAGCATCTGCAGCATCGGCCCGCTATCGGTCACCGTTGATAGTTCCAGCAATCGCCTCGGTAGCGAAAAGGCGTCAACATCAGCATGCCGCAGGATCCGCTCGAACTCGGCGGGCGTAAACGGCCGATCGAATGGATTCGCCAGCGCGCGGGGACCAAGGAGTATTTCCCCCGGCTCATCGGTAAAGTCGTCAGCAGCGCCCATGAATGCGGTCATTTTCTGGCCGCGATGATCGACGGCAACCGCGCCAACGCCGCGAATATCGCACGGGGAACCGAAGAAAGACTGAATACCACCAAACAGATGCGTTGCCGCGATCCGGCTATAGGTGTCGTTGACTCCGGTCCTTCCCGGTCCGTTGTCACCGCCCGGAGTTTCGCCGTACCGGCCGGGGTAGGCTTTGTTCCCACCTATCCCTCCGGTCCTTGTGCCGTTCAGCAGATTTTCATGAACTTCGCCAGCCGATGATACGTCGAGCTCGCCATCTTCATCAACGACAACCAGTGCCCAGCGCAAGTCCACCTCCGACGGTGTTGTTCCCGAACCTCGCGGCATCCGGGCCGAAGTTTCGCCGCCCGCCAAGGGGCCAGAAACAGGGTCGGTTGCATCGGCAAGATCGGGCGAGCCGTGCACGTTGACGTTGATCCGTCCATCCAGGTCTTGAACGAGCATCGCCACGAGCGGTTTGACGATGCGTCCGTCCGACAACGTCTGCACCGGCAGCCCGGCATCCATCCAAATCGAATCGCGATTGCCATCGCCGTCGTTGTCGACATCCCAGGGACCGTGCAACCAGTTATAGTCAGGATTGCTGCCCGTAAACTTTGGATGATCGCCGCGAACCGGTCGGAACGACGTCTTGCGATAGATACTTTGGAACTCGTTGGCGTCCGGAGTTGTGCCATCAAAATCCGGATCCAGCTTGAGCCATTCCAGCCAGAAGTGAATGAGCTGTGGGTCGTGAAACGACGGTTTGATTCCATTGTTGGTGACGGCCGCCAGCCACGGGTTGTTGAAGTCCGCGGCATCGTAGTCTTCGTTCTGATCGCCCGGTCCGACCGGTGACGTGTATTTCAGCTCGTCGGGAATTTGCCCAATATGGCCCCCGTTCGGTTCGAAGAACGACAGGTTCGGCAGCAGTGCATAGTCGAACTTCCACGATATCTGTACTGATTGATTAACCCTCTCTGAAAACGTATTAAAATCGGCAGAGTCGGGAAAGTAACCCTGCCCCATGCCGGTGAAAGGGCGGCCGTTGACAAGAACTCGGTCGCCGTCTCTGGGATAAGTCCGGTTGCCGAAGGGGTCGCGGCCATTGAACGCCAAGACAACAAAACGATCCGGCGGGTCAAACTCGACGACCCGCGTACTCTGGCCTTTGGCCGGACCGGTGAGCATGGTCAGCACGAGGCCTGCATAATAATCTTCAAAGTTGCGCAGCGGTTTGTAAGCATCGTCCACGTCCAATTTTAGTTTCATGAACTGGCCGCCGCCGGCCACGATCCCGTCATCGACGCCGTCCTTGTTGGCGTCTGACACCGCCTGGATGCGGCCTTTCAGCGACACGTTTCCGTAAACGTCGCCGAGCAGCGAGTGGCCACGAAAGGGCGACCGCGGATTGGTGCTGCCGCGGAGGAGGTCCATCATCACCTTATCGAGGATATCTTCGGACCGGTCTTCAAATTCCTTGGCCCGCAGGTTTGAAGCCTGTCCCTTGCGAAAGCTGGTGGCGGTCAACACGAACGTGACGCCGAGCATCAAAAACAGAACCAACAAAACCAAACATATCAGCAACAGAGCACCGCGGCGCTGTCTTCGATGTATGCTCATTGAGATGTTTCCTCTAATTACAAACAATCTTCCTCGGCCGCAAACGCCGCCGGGCAAGTCCCCTTTCAGTGGTCGGCAATCAGCTTCCAATGATCCGAATTCACAAAGACAAGCTGATTGCCGAACGCTAAATTACGGTTCTCCGGACGGCAGACTTTCGACGTCGATCGTCCGTTGAAAAACGGCCGCCACATCATCAACCATATAGGCCGTCGCGGTGGGCCCCAGCATATTCATGACCGACTGGCTGCCGTCTTGATTCTTAAAAGTCTGTCGCGTTAGCCAGTCGGCGCCGTCCAGCGTGACATTGCATAGGTACGGGTTGCTGTTCCCGACCGCCTCATCAGGATCGGATAAACGAACATCGCCGACCGAGGTTAGCCGGTACCAGCGATAGATCGGTACCGCCTTTAGAATGTGTTTTATACCGCACTGTGTGTCTGTTTCGTCTTCTTCTATAACCGCCCGCGAGTAGGTTTTGCTGACCAAAATCCACTGTCCCGGTCGAAGCAAATCCATCCGGTCGGCCACTCTGGTTGCAACCGTGCGAAGAATTGCGTCCCCGCCGCCAAATTTCACCGAACCGGACGCTCCATAATCCAGCGTGGCAAAGGCCATCTGCTGCTTCAGTCGGCGTTTATGGAACACGATAACAGAGACCGTGTACTGCCGATCATTAAAGCCGCCTTCAGGCGGCGAGAACATAGCGGCCCAGGAAAAATGACCTTCGAAGTGCCGTCGCAAAAACAAATCGTGTTGGTCGTTTCCGTTGATGTCGTCGTTGGCCGAGTTGAAGTCGTCAATCCCCGAATCAAATTCTTCGTCCTTGTTGACGTCGTCAAATTGCTCACTCACCCACTGCTGCCGCGGCAACTGTTCATTTTGAACGGCCGGTTTGACCACTAGGTCGTCGCCGGAAACAAAGATCGATTCGCTGATAGACGATCCCATCGGC
Organism: Planctomycetota bacterium; assembly: GCA_036337375.1. GTDB lineage: Bacteria > Planctomycetota > Planctomycetia > Pirellulales > UBA7805 > JAYZEI01. The sequence continues at coordinate 2,927 of JAYZEI010000156.1, forward strand.
AAGTACAAATATTCCTGGGTATTATTGTCCTCGTCCACATCATTGACATCTATGCCGACCGCCCGCGCGATGCTGACGCGGGGCATGCCGGCAAAACTCCCGCCCGACCCTCGAACGGCGATGTATTGAGGGTCGACGACAAACGGTCCGTTGCGGATCAGCACGAACTTATCACCCTGGCGTGGAGCGGTCGGAAACGGAGCATCCGGTTCGCCCGGTTGTCGGATTTGGTTATTATCTTCGATATAGTTGAGATAGAGGTCGCCATCGAAGGTCAGCCGACCATTTTCCGGGTCATACTTCGATACACGCCGCCGTTCACCTCGTAATGCACCGGATGTAAATTCGCAAATCCAAGGCAACCCGAACCCCGGGTCAAATATGAGTGACGACGCGAGTCGGGCCGGAGGTGTAAAATCGATCGTCATCACACGACCGTTGTCCGACAGCCCAGCGTCGCCGGTCATTTCATAGCGGACGCCCTGGCTTACATCGACGAAATCGAATGGAACGCCGGTGGAGTACATCCAGTTGCTCGGCTTGAGGATGCCGCGAGTTTCGAGCGATTCGAAGGCCTTCGTTGCCAGCGTTGCCGCCCGCAGCTGAACGGTGCCTTTTTGGACCTGGCTCTTGCCGACCGGCAGCAGCGCGGCGACTCCCATCAGTCCAACGGCCAACACAAAGATGGCGATCAGCACTTCCATGAGTGTGATGCCACGAGCGACCGTCACCGCGCCCCAGCGGTTTGCGGCATTCATTTGTGCAAAACTGATTTTTGACGATTGACGCATCTTAGCCTCGCAAACTTTCGCCACTGCGGGCGCGGTGTCGTAAAGCCCGAATATCGACCTCGGAATTTGTGTCGGGATCACGCGGGTTACGATCCTCGTCGTACAACACGGTCATTGGGGCGACGGTGATCAGCCCTGTCTGGTAATTGACGGAGACCCAGAGATTTTGAAGGTCAACTAGGTTGTCTCGTCGATAAGACCCGGGTTTTCCAATGAGAAAATGTAGCGGATCGCCGAGCTTCTGGCCCATCGGCGCATCGTTGTGGTAGAGGACATCGACAAGGCCGTTGGGCGAGAACATAACAACGATCGGGTTGACGCGCGATCCATCGAAAAGCCCGCCGCCGATTCCCGAACCTTCGATGTCAACGACCGCGCCCTGTGGCAACTGGATAGGTACGGCTGAAGTTTCGACCGGCTGGCGGAAAAACTGGTAGCCGTACTCGGGTCCGCCTTTGAGTTCATCGCCCTTGTCGGGGTCTAAATAGGTGCGCGGCCAACTGGTTACAGTCTTGCTGCCGACCGTTAATTTCCAGTCGTTACCGGTCTCTTCAATATGGAGGATGCGATACACGTGCCCCTGACAATTCAGTTTTAACGTGTCGCCGGGACGGATGCCAAACGCCAGGTCGTCGGGATACGCGTTGTTGTTGAGGATGAATTGTCCAGCTTGCACGATCCACTGGGAGCGAAATTCACCGTTTGTCGAAGTTTCAATCGGGTTGACTGAAATAATCCGCATCCGCGACGCGCTGTAGTCGCCCGCATAAGGCGGCGGCACACCAACGAACGAAAGCTGGGCGGAGCCATGCACGGTACCACGAAGCGGATCGAATCTAATGCCGTAAGGCCGCCCGTTTTCGATTGCCCGGTTACGGGCCATTCCTAAAGCTGCATAGACGGACCTCGCCGCCTCACGCAGAGACTCTTCCTGCTGCGACGGCGTGAACACGGGAATCGCCACCGCCAACAGGATCGCCAGGATGAACACCACCACCAGCAGTTCGAGCAACGTCACGCCGCGGCGGTAATACCGTTCACATCTCATTTGTCCGTGAAATCTCCCATCGTTGAACCGCTGCTGAAATTGGCGATGTTATCGGCATCTTCCGCCAAAAAAGGTTCTCCTTCGGCCGGAGGCCGCCCACCATTGCCCAGTCCGACCGGATATAATTTGCCGCCGATGTCTTTCATGTCTGCATCCAGCCCGGCCGAATTGATTTGACACGACTCGTTGTTGTAGTGCGGATCGTTTTCACGAAGTTGCCGTGAAGTCACGTTATGCTGGGCCGCGGCCGTGGGGTACAGCGACGCATCGAGTGCCGTTTTTCGATAAGGCGTAAAGCCACGGTAATAAAGAACGTCGCCCAGTTCGGGGCTACTTTCGGGATCAGCGGCGTCTGGTAACCCTCGATAGGACTGGTTGTCAAAATATAAATATGCGGCGTGCGTATTGAACTGCTCACCGTTTTCCCAGATGCCGTTTCTGTTGGCATCGATGAAGTCGTAGTACCGCGAAATATCACCTTCCGCAAACGGTGGAAAGTAACGTCCATGAGTCAGTCGCTCGACTTTGAAATCCATGAATTTGTATTGTACATCGGGCTCCTTATAGCCCTTGGAGACGTCGTTCGGATCCCGCAAGGCCAGTCCCATTCGGGCAGCGTGATCACGGAAGGGGTTGGTGGAATCGGGATGAAACCCCACCATCCAAAAGACTAAGGAATACGATGGATCGATCGTTTGATAGTTGATTTTTTCAAAGTCCAAATCGGCCTCCAGACGGGACACATCGTAGTTCGGAAAACGATGACGCACGTATTTGTAGATCTGGCTACCCGACAAATCCGGATTCCGCAGATCGGTCGGCGGGTATTCGAAGCCTTTGGACTTGTAATGCCCCTCGAAGCTCATTTGAATTTGATTGATGTCCTGGGCGATTGCCGCATTCTTGCCCGCGACAATGGCGCTGAAGACGGCCGGTACGACGATGGCCATCAGGATGCTGATGATGACGGCCACGACAAGAATTTCGGTTAGTGTGAACGCCGCTCGGTTTTGATTGCTGTTCCGCTTCATCGGTTGGACTCCTGTGTCACGCGCGACCGCGCAATTGATAACGTTGTGGCTGCCGAGCAATAAGGAAGACCGCGCAGTCGAAGGCGACTGCACCTCGACAACTTCCCGCGCATGAGAAGAAGGACTTGTTGCGTGTTCATGGCTGAGCCGAGAGTTTCATCCGCCCCAAACGGTTATCTCAGATCGTCGGCGTTCGCCCCTTGAACAGGCCCGCGAGAACCCACAGTCATCAGACCAAGTGGCCGCAATGATTAGCTTTCCTTTTTTTCGGCCTTTCGGCCCTGGCCACTTCAGCCCGTTAGTATGTTCCTTCCACCGGCAGATGTAAAGGCCTTCCTTCCGAAAATTGCCAATTTCTCTTGCGCATTAACGACTTACGTCAGCGTCTTGATCAGTTCGATCAACGGCAGGAACAACGACACGACGATGAAACCGATGATCAAACCGAGGCCCACGATCAAAATCGGTTCCATCAAACTGACAAGACTTTCAGTCAGCACGGCTACTTCGTCGTCGTACGTGTCGGCGACTTTGTAGAGCATGGTGTCCAATTCACCCGTTTCTTCGCCGACATCGACCATGTTCACGACCAGGTCGTCAACAACGCGACTTCTCATTTTGACATATCCGGCCAAACCGCCCAGCAGCACCCCCGCGCCGACGACCGGCAGCATGGTCATAAACATTCCCTCAAAGAGCATTAGGGGAATCAGCGGACCAGCGAACGAAGATATCCAAAAACCGAGGCAGACCGGATGCAGCGACAGTTGTGAAAATTCTTTCATCGGTTTGGCAATCGATTCACCTTCACGAATCGCTTCGGTGACCTTGCCGTACATCCGCTCGAAGACCGCGTTGCCGCTGGTCTCTTTGGTGATATTCAGTGCTTCCAGAATGGGAACACCGCTAGCCACCAAGGTTCCCAACGTCCGCGTCGTCCGGGCGAGGATGTTCTTTTCCACGAGCTGTCCGAAAACGGGCAGCTTGATAAGAAACATATCCCAGCCCATCCGCCCCTGTTCGAACTTGCGTACGAGTTTTATGGTGAGCCAAATCACAATTGGGATGATCGGAATCACGTAACCGTAGCTGCAGACCCATGCCGAGACATCAATCAAAATTTGCGTCGGTGTTGGCAAATTGGCGCCGAAATCGCTGAAGATTTTCTCGAAGGCCGGAACAATCTTCCACATGATGAATGTTAAGATCCCGACGGCGACCATGATGACGACGACCGGATAGATCATCGCGCCTTTGACTTTTCGTTTCAGCGCTTCGGCCCGTTCCTGAAATTCGGCAAGCCGCCGCAAAATGACTTCCAACGCACCGCCCGCTTCGCCGGCACGGATCATGTTGACGTACAGCCGGTCAAAGGCTTTCGGACATTTGGACATCCCCTCCGATAGTGTCGAGCCGGCTTCGATTTCCTCGCATACATCCATCAGACTGTTTTTCAGTCTGCCTGGTTTCATTTGCGCTTCGAGGATTTTCAGGCTGCGCAAAATTGGCAGCCCCGCATCCTGAAGAATCGACAACTGCCGCGTGAAGGCGGTGAGCTGCTTGGTGCTGACGCCACCGAGTGCGAGCGAGCGGCCTTTCTTGTTGCCTCCGGCCGCCGCCGCCTGTTCTTTAGCCTCTTTACGACTCTTTTTGACGGCGATCTTCGTAACGAAGTATCCCATCTTGCGAATCGTTTGTTGCGCTTCTTCTTGCGTTTCGGCGTCGATTACATCCCTGATCTCTTGGCCGGTCGAGTCCATCGCCTCGAACTGGAAAGTCGGCATGACAAGCTCCTAGAGCAATAAACGATTTTCAGCGGTTCAAATACGAGAAGAGTCCCAGCGCTGAACCTTGCCTGAACCTGAGATCATAACAAAAAACCGATCGGGATCGCAAATCGAGTCCGCAAAAATGGGGAATGCGAACAGGTGCGGCGGTTAGGGCCACGCCAGCCGATATGACGATAAAGTACGTCGCAGCAAAACGTTCTGTTCGCGTAGTTCGTTCCGGTAAGGCGTTAACCCTCCAGGATCGTCTCTCGAACCACCTCCTCGACTGTCGTCGCCCCTTCATACATCCTTCGCAGTCCTGCTTCGCGGAGGGGAGTCATGCCGTTGCGGCGTGCCGCTTCGCGCAAAACCTCGGATGACCCGCCCGCAACGATCAAATCTCGAATTTCGTCGTTCACGGAGAGCAGTTCATACAGACCGAGCCGGCCGCGGTAGCCGGTGTTGTTGCACTCGTCGCAGCCGCGGCCCTTGTAAATCGTCTTGCCCGCCACATCCTCCGGGGTCAACTGCAATTCATCCATCAATTCCGGAGTTAAGTTTGTTTCCTCTTTGCAACGGACGCAGATTCGGCGGACGAGCCGCTGGGCCAGGATAGCTTCGAGTGTTGCAGTAATTAGAAACGGCGGCACGCCCATGTTGCGGAGCCGAGTAATCGTGCTCGGGGCGTCGTTCGTATGCAATGTGCTGAAAACAATGTGGCCGGTCAACGAGGCCTGAACGGCGATCTCGGCCGTTTCTAGATCGCGAATTTCGCCCACGAGAATTTTATCCGGATCCTGACGCAGAATCGCACGGAGGCAGTTGGCAAACGTATTGCCAACCGCCGAGTCGATCGCGCA
>JAYZEI010000157.1:0-2871 GCA_036337375.1 Planctomycetota bacterium
CGCAAGTCGTGCTTTGTTTATCCCGGATCCTGCCTCGGTTTCCGACTGTTGCACCGAGGAAAGAAATGTAAGGAACTCGCGACGGTCGATCTGGGTCGGCCCGTGACCCAACACTCGCAAAAACGCCATGCTCAGCCGCTGCTCGTCGTTGTCGAAGCGGTCGATCAGTTCGCTCGCCAGATTTGCGGCCTGCCGCCTGGAAAACTCGCTGTTCAACAGAAACGCGGCCTGGGACGAAACCGTGGTCTCATTGCGCAGCGGCGTGACGGCGTTGGCATCGGCGACATCGAACAGCGCCAGCACATCCGGTTGGCCATTGCGAACCACCGGCAGGTAGATGCTGCGCCGCGAAGAATCAAAGCCGACCCAATCGCTGTTGACTTTGGACGCGGACGAAACGCCGCGTTTCGCGTCAACTTTCTCGCCCTCGTTGTAGAGCCGTTCGACGATCTCGCCACCGCCGATGTGCTGTTCAAGTTGGTTGCCGAACGCCAGGAGTGCGTCGCGGACTTCTTCGGCATCGAGGCGGCGTCGCGACGCCTTCCATCGCAGCCGATTTTCCGCGTCAACCCCGGCGGCGCGGGCCGCCGTACGGGGATTCGGGATGCTGGACTGCTGCCAGACGGCGGAATTAAGGACGAGTCGATGCAGCGCCTTCACCGACCAGCCCGACCGCATAAACCGGCCCGCCAGCCAGTCCAGCAACTCGGGATGTGAGGGACGATCGCCCTGCGTGCCGAAGTTGCCGCTGGTAGCAACCAGGCCCCGACCGAAATGACCCTGCCAGATTCGATTGACCATAACCCGTGCCGTCAGCGGGTTCTGCTTACTTGCAATCCATCTGGCCAGTTCCAGCCGGCCACTGGCGGCGGTCTTTAGCACTTCGTGGCCTTCGCCGGCCAAGACTTGCAAGAACCGCCGCGGCGCAAATTCACCCAGCCGGAATCTACTGCCTCGCAAATGAACACGCAGATGTTTGGCCTCGCCCTCTTTGGGAGCCATCACCGGAATTGTTTTTCCGTCGCCAACGGCGATGTCGTACTCCATCCACTTCGACGCGTTGCGGACGAGGTCGCTAAACATTTCGGTGCTGCGAAAGATTCCGGCGATCGAGTAGTAATCAACCGTCGGAATGGGATCGAATTTGTGGTCGTGGCAGCGGGCACACGAGATCGTCAGTCCGAGCATCGCGCGGCCGGTTGCATCAATCTGTTCGTCCACAATGTCCATGCGGACTTGCTCCTTGTCGACTTCCGCCAACGCCTTCGGGCCTACCATGAGAAATCCCGTGGCAATCGACCGCTCGGCCGAGACCCGCGGATTCGCGTCCGGCAACAGGTCACCCGCCAGTTGATGCGTCAGAAACTCGTCGTACGGCCGATCCCGGTTGAATGAATCGACGACGTAGTCGCGATAGCGAAATGCATAGCGCATCACAAAGTTGCCGTCGTTGGCGGTGGTGTCGGCGTAACGGACGACGTCCAGCCAGTGTCGGCCCCAGCGCTCGCCGTAATGCGGCGATGCCAGCAACCGGTCGATCAGTTTCCGGAATGCCCGGCGGGGATCCGGCAGCGAATCTTGCCGAAACGCCTCTATTTCATCCGCTGTTGGCGGCAACCCCGTCAGGTTGTAGGTCACCCGCCGAATCAGCGTTGTCGGATCCGCTCGGACAGCGGGTTGCAAACCGGCGGATTCCAACTTGGCGAGAATAAACCGGTCGATCGGCGTGCGCGTCCACGCGCGATCCTCCACCTCTGGCGGCCGGGGATCGCGCACGGGCAGAAACGACCAATGCGACTTTTCTTTATCTGAAAATCGCCGTGTTGCACGAGCGACCATCTCCGCGGACAACATCCCGTACTTATGAGTGAGATAGGAATGGACGCCTTGCCGCTCAACATCAGTCAGCACGCGGTTATAGACAATCACCTCCGAATAGTCGCCGCTGATGTGGCCGCTAAAACCGGCTGCTTTTCCAATGTAAACACCAATGTCGCTGCGATGCTGTATGTCTGGGATCTTGGCGCTTCCGGTCAACTCGCGGCCAAGCACTTCGTTTGACGGCTGCCCCTCAAAAAAGAACCGGGTACCGGCCGTCATCGGTCCGGGCGTCTTGGTGACGGTAATGATTCTGGGGGTCCGGTAAAGCAGATCCGCTGATCCACGCCCGAGCATTGCGTCATGACTCCAGCCGCCGGCCAAATCGAGACTGCCGGCACTGCGATCGATTTCAAGCGTTGCCGACCACGGCTTCTTGGGGTCACTGGCCGCCGCCGGGTTGCCGATCGTCAGCACGTTGTCGTACGGCGGCTGCATGTCGAGCGGCGTCCATTGAGCGACCAGAAAAATCGTGATCGCCGCATTGCCGTGAATGTCGAGCAGGTGGTCCGGCGAACCCGCCATTCCGTTTTCGGCAACGAAGCGTACGGCGGGGCGGCCGTTGACCCGACCTTTCGCAACAAACGCCGGCGGCGTGCCGGTGCCGCCTTTCCGCACGCCTTTGGTCGCAGCCAGATCGTGTCCGCGGCCACTTTGATCGGGCCAGACGTGTACCGGTGCGCCGTCATCAGCTCCGAGGGCATCTGCCTTCAACCAAAGTTGCAAAGCGGCGGCGAGGGCGGGATCGTTGGGCGCTTGAATCGCTGAACCAAGCCGGGCGGGCTTGGTCGGTGTGTTGTCCTCGGCGACCTCGGAAACCGGCCAGACCGCTCCCGACTTGACCCATTGTTCCAGCGCCGCCACTTCCTTTGGCGACAGCTTGCCCTTGGGCGGCATCTTCAGTTCGGTCGTTTGCCGGACCGCGGTGATCAACAGACTCCGCTCGACATCCCGCGGTTGAATCGCCGGTCCCGAGTCTCCGCCGTTCCGCAC
>JAYZEI010000158.1:0-3928 GCA_036337375.1 Planctomycetota bacterium
CAAGTATCGCGATGCGGTCATTAAGGCCTTCAATGAAGATCTGCCGTATCACGAGTTCGTTTCCTATCAAGTAGCGGGCCGGGATCTCGACAACCGTTCGCCCCTGGCGCGCGATCTGGCCCAGTTCGTCGAATTGGGTACGCGCTTGCAAAGGAACTCCCACCCGAACGACAGCAAATTCCATATTTTGGACGATATGGTTTCGGCGACGGGCAGCGCTTTTCTGGGGATCACGATCGGCTGCGCACGTTGCCACGACCACAAACTTGATCCGATAACCACCGAAGAATACTACCGCCTGACGGCGGTCTTTTTCGATCTGGCCAACGTTACCAACAAAGTTGGCGTGAATACGATTCCAATTATCCGCGAACCTCACCTGTTAGCAGGCGGCAATTGGCAACGCCCCGTGAAAAAGGTCCAGCCCGGCTTTGTCCAAGTGCTGATGCGGGGGGAATACCGCTCGGACAGTTGGCTTTCCGGTGAAGCGACGGACGACATTGGCACAAACTCCGGTCAGGTTAGTCCCCGGCAAGCGCTGGCCCGGTGGCTGACAGACGTTGACCGCGGTGCCGGCGGTTTGTTGGCCCGCGTGATTGTGAACCGTGTGTGGCAGTACCACTTTGGTCGCGGCATCGTCAGTACACCGAACGACTTCGGCCGCCTCGGCGAGCCGCCGAGTCATCCAAAACTGCTGGATTGGCTCGCCGGGGAATTGATTCGCGGCGGGTGGCGGCTGAAACCACTGCATCGCCTGATCATGGTCAGCGCGGCCTATCGGCAAGCTGGCGGCGACAAATGGGCGGACGTCGATCGCAACAGCAAGTGGATCTGGCACTATCGCACGCGGCGCCTGGAGGCCGAGGCCATTCGCGACAATATTTTAAGCATTTCCGGCGCGCTGAAGACCGACCTGTTTGGCCCGAGCATCGCCATTGGATCCAGCAAGAAACCGTACCAGGAAAATCCGGCCCATTGGCGGCGATCGGTGTACTTGATGACGCCCCGCTTTCAAACCCATCCCGTCCTCCGCGTGTTCGATCCTGCCGGCACGTTTCAGAGCCTGGGCACCCGCTCGGTCAGCACCACGCCGCGGGGGGCGTTATTCATGTTGAATGCACCGTTTCTTTGGAAGCAGGCCGGTTTGTTGGCGGACCGCGTGGAGCAGGAGGCCGGAGCGGAGCCTGCCGCACAAGTCGACTTCCTTTACGAACTCGCCCTCTCGCGCGTGCCCACCACCGAGGAGCGGTCCCTGGGCGTTGCATTTCTTGAGCACACGGGCAAGACGGAGGAAAAAGGCGGCGAGCGGCAGCTCGTCCACTATTGTCACGCCATCATGGGTTTGAATGAATTCATCTACATTCGATAAAATTGACGGATGCCGCAATTGAATATGAACCTGCCGTTAAAGATGAACCGTCGCGAGTGTCTCGGCGGGCTGGGACTGGGCAGTATCGCCCTGGCCAGCTTGCTTGCGGAGCAGAACGCGTTGGCGGACCCGGCCGGTTCCGCGGCGAATTCCCCTCTCGCGCCTCGACCGCCGCACTTCGAGGCCCGGGCCAAAAATGTCATCTTTTTATTTATGGTCGGTGGCGCGAGCCATCTGGAGACGTTCGACTACAAACCGGCTTTGAAAAAGTTCGCCGGCAAGTCGGCTCAAGAACTTTTCTCCGAAGAAGAACTGAACGGTTTCAACCCCGAAAAGGACTTCTCCAAATCGGCGATCCTGCCGCCGGTGTTCGAGTTCAAGCAGCGGGGGCAGTGCGGCCATTGGGTCAGTGAAATCTATCCGCACTTGTGCCAGGTGGTGGACGAGATCGCCATGATCAAATCCATGCACACCGCATCCCCGATCCACTCCGTCGGCCAGCTGCTGATGAACACCGGCTACAATCGACCCGGATTTCCCAGCCTGGGATCCTGGCTGAGCTACGGCCTGGGAAGCGAGAACCGGAACATGCCGAGTTTTGTCGTGATGAGGGACGGACCTTCCACCAACTCCTCCGGCGGCGCAGCGATGTATCATTCCGGATTTCTGCCGAGCACGCATCAGGCCACGCTTGTCGAGACGAAAAAAAATCAGCCGCCGATTCAGCATCTGTCGCGAATACCGCAGCTAACTGCCGATGCGCAGCGCCGACAATTGGAGTTGATGACGAAGCTGAACCGGTTGCACCGGAAAAAGCATGCGACTCAACCCGAGCTGGATGCCCGCATTGACGCCTTCGAAACCGCATTCCGCATGCAGTCGGCCGCACCCGAGTTATTCGACCTGAGCCGCGAACCGGCCCGCGTTCGCAAATTATACGGCGATACGGAATTCGGCGACCAATGTCTCACCGCGCGGCGACTGGTTGAAAACGGTGTCCGCTTTGTCGAAATCTTTGACGGCGCCGTCGGACGACGCTGGGACGCCCACGGAAATCGCGGCGGTCTGATCGGTAATCATCGCTCCAACGCGGCGCGTACTGATCAAGCCATTGCCGGTTTGATCAAAGACTTGAAATCCAGGGGATTGCTCGACGACACACTGGTCGTTTGGGCCACAGAATTCGGACGCACACCGTTTGAAGAGGAAAGGAACACCAAGCAGAAGATCGGGCGGGGTCATCACCACTACGGATTTACCATGTGGATGGCCGGCGGCGGCGTGAAAGGCGGTTTCAGTTATGGTGCAACCGACGAACTAGGCATGCACGCCGTCGAAAATCCCGTTTCCCATCACGATTTGCATGCCACGATCCTGCATCTGTTGGGCCTCGACCACAAGCAACTCACCTACCTACACAACGGTCGCGATTTTCGGCTGACCGACGTTCACGGTCGCGTTGTCCACGACCTGTTTGCTTGAAGCGAATCGCCAGGTTTTCGCGACGACAGGGCCGGCGAAAAGAGAACCGCCCGGCAGCGCCGCCGTAGATTTTCCGGGCTGTGCCGGCCGACCTACTGCTTCGACGCGTGCAAACAGGACGCGTATCGAGAACGCAAAACGACCGCTGACGAATCGTTTATAGTTGCTTTGCCCGTTCCGCCTTGATTGCCGCCCAGACCTTCTTTTCCAACTCCTCCCTGTTCCCCCGGCAACCGGTCATGTCCAGTTTTTTCAGAGAGACAAGCCCGCCCAACGACGCCAACCTGGCGTCCGTGAAATTTGGTCACGGGAGGGACATTTTCAGCGTTTTGAGGCGGTGGAGTTTCCCCAGTTCCTTGAACTTCTCGTCATTCAGGAAGGGGTCACCATGAAAGTACAGCTCTTCGAGTTTCTTGAAGCTGGCAAGGAGCTTGACGGACTCCAGCGGCATCTTGTGACCGGGATGGTTGATTTCCAGCTGGCGGACGTTCGGTGCCTTTTCCAGTACCGTGACCAGTGTCTCGTGGTCCCGCAACATCACAATCACTCGCTCGCTAGTAGCATCCAGGCGCGCTGCCTCGGCTGGTTTCGCGACGACGACCAGCGGTTCATCGTCGACAGCCAGCAAAAACGTCGCGATCAGGAAAAAAGACATCGATTCCCTACATAAATTCAAGGCTTGCGGAGACTGTTTCCCGTGGGTTGCCTTCTCGTGGGTTGCCGTGCCACGATTATAACGTGCTCGGTTACTTTTTCCCGACAATGCACGGTCACATTTTACCGGCGACCACTCAGAACCCCCAATTATCGACACCGTTAACGTGCGTTTTGCTTGTGCAGAATTTGAGCAGGGTCGGTGCATAATGCAGGGTAAAACAGACCATTTGCGGCATTGGACACCGCGCAAAAGAAAACCCGCAAGTCCCTGTCATGCCGAGGACTCACGGGTTTTTTGGCAGGGTGGCTGAGGGGGATCGAACCCCCGACCTTCGGAACCACAATCCGACGCTCTAACCAACTGAGCTACAGCCACCACCGGCGGTTTGCCGCACAACTCGCCGATCATAATCCTCGCCC
>JAYZEI010000159.1:0-10154 GCA_036337375.1 Planctomycetota bacterium
GCCGCGCTCGCTGGCCGGTTGATAGGAGGTCGAGACCTGGTAGAACACCTCGGTATCCGCTTCGAGCGTTAAGAAGCCGTGGGCAAAACCCTTTGGCACGTACAGCGCCTGGCGGCTCGCCGCCGAAAGTGTGAATCCCTCATGCCGCATGAACGTCGGCGAGTCTGCGCGGAGATCGACAATCACGTCGTGGATTGATCCCCGTGTACAGCGAACGAGTTTGACTTCCGCGTGCGGCTCGGCCTGGTAATGCAGGCCGCGCAAAGTCCCCGGCTGCGGATTGAACGAAATGTTGCACTGTACGAATTGCGGGCACAGCCCGTGCCCTGAAAACTCGTCGGCACACCACGAGCGGGCGAAGAAACCGCGTTCGTCTTCGCACCGTTCGAGGTCGATCACGTAGGCGCCGGCGAGTTGTGTTTCCGAGAATATCATTGGCCCGTCATCTGGTTCATGGCGCGGGTGTGGTCGGATGTTTTTCTGGCAGCGATGTGGACGGGCAGGCAACCGCTGCGCCGTTCGGCAATTTCTCGTAATCCGAAATATCGGCCAAACACGCCGCCCGCATGCTGCCGCCCCCATCCGCCGTATAAAACTGCCGATACCAGCCGGCCGTTCTCCGAACGGCTTCGGCAACGGTCCACTGAGGCTGCCAGTCGAGTTGGAGTTTTGCTTTTTCGATACTTAACCGGAGTGTTTTCGCCTCGTGCGGCGGATTCGAATCGCTGCAGTCCTGCCAGCGACCGTCGCCCCACGAATCGCAAAAAAGTGCGATCAGTTGGCTGACTGGAATCTCGGATTCGGCGGCGGGCCCAAAATTCCAGCCGTCACACCAGCGTGGATCGTCGCTGCCGACCATGTTCGCAGCGAGCAGCAGGTAGCCGCCGAGCGCATCGAGAACATGCTGCCAAGGCCGCACGGAATTCGGTGAACGGACGAAAACCGGCTGGCCCGCCGACAGCGCGCGTGCCGCGTCGGGCAGTATGCGGCAATCGGCCCAATCGCCGCCGCCAATCACGTTGCCCGCGCGGACTGTGGCCAGTTTGACACCGTGTTCGGCAAGACAAGCCGCCGGAAAAAACGACCGGCGGTACGAAGCGACGACCAACTCCGCAGCCGCTTTGCTCGTGCTGTACGGATCGTGGCCGCCGAGCCGATCGCGTTCGCTAAAACGATTCTCCGAGCCGCTGTTCTCATAACACTTGTCCGACGTGACAACAACGACAGAACAAGGCCGCCCCGCCTGCCGAATCGCGTCGAGCAGGTGGGCCGTTCCCATCACGTTGGTTTCAAACGTATCGCACGGCGACTCGTAGCTGGTCTTCACGATCGGTTGGGCGGCGAGGTGAAACACCACATCCGGCCGGATATCCCCCACGGCGGTACGAACGCGGTCTCGGTCACAAATATCCGCACGGACTTCTCCGGCCAGAATCTCCGACACTTTGGATGCCGTGTAGTTGCTCGGCGTCGTCGGTACGCCCGACGAGTAACCGAAGACCTCCGCGCCCAGGCTCTGCGTCCACAGCGCGAGCCAAGAGCCCTTAAAACCGGTGTGGCCCGTAATCAACACGCGGAGACCGGCGAACGATGATGTCGGCCGCTGCTGCATTACCACACCCTCCATGGCGCATCGCTGGCGATCCACAACTTCTCCAGCAACCGCCGGTCGCGAAGGGTATCCATGCATTGCCAAAAACCGTCGTGGCGATAAACCATTAATTGATTGTCTTCGACCAGCCGGTGCAGCGGTTCCAATTCCCACATCGTTTCGTCGCCATCGATGTAGTCGATCACCTCCGGTTCAAGAACAAAAAACCCGCCGTTGATCCAACCTTCGCCCGTCTGCGGCTTTTCACTGAAGGCCACGACCTGGTCGCCATTGAAAACCACCTCGCCATAACGCGATGGCGGATGCACGGCGGTGATGGTTGCCAACTTTCCGTGACTGCGGTGAAATTCGACGAGCGCCGACAGATCGACATTCGCGACGCCGTCCCCGTACGTCATCATGAACGTCTCCCGTCCCAACGTTTCGGCGAGCCGCTTCAGCCGGCCGCCCGTCATCGTCTCCGTACCGGTGTCCACCAGGTGCGTCAGCCAGTTGTCATCGCAAACGTTTTTGCGCACCAAGTCTCCGGACGGAAAATCAATCGTGAAGTTGCAGTTCAGGCGGGCGTAATCGAGGAAGTACCGCTTGATGACGTCCCCCTTATATCCCAGTGCAACGACGAACTCGTCGTAGCTGTGGTGCGCATAGTTTTTCATGATGTGCCAGAGGATCGGTCTCCCGCCAATTTCGACCATCGGCTTGGGCTTGACTTCCGTCTCTTCGGCCAAGCGGGTGCCGATACCGCCACAGAGAATCACGGTTTTCATGGAGATTCGACCTTTGCCTTCAGCAATTCGACGGAAATACGCGAGCCACCTGCTAGAAACTGCAAAACCAGTGCCGCCACGGACGAACAACACCTCGCCCGCCTGCCGATGATTCGTCATCAAATTCGGCGACTTGGCACGTCCCACAAGTTTAGGTTAAGCTCTGCGCATCATCCGCCGCCGGCGATGGGTCGCAGTGGTTGTGCGGGCGGCTCGCCCTTTCGTCCGCGCACAGCAGTAGTAACAGCTACCACCGGCGCAACTGGCGGCGGGAATCGTCGGCCTGATGCCGCAAGGCGACATGCGTTGACGAACGGCAACGCCGACAGCGGTCCGTCGGAGCCCCCTTACTTTTCGTCGGCCGCCTTTTTTTCTTCGACACGGACCAGCATGTGGAGCACCTTCGTGTTCCCTTTGACGCCGAGCCACAGGGTCAGCGTTGTCGTGCCCGCCGCGATTCCGGAAACGCCTACTTCGTTACGCCTATACGGGGTAACATCCGCGATCTTCTCACTGCCGACCGAAACGCGAACAATCGGTTCTTTGGTCCGGATAATCTTCGATTTACCCTTAAACACCGGCAGGAAAAACTTAGGCTGCAGGATATCGATGTTCGTGGCCTTGGCTTTGACCGCATCTCGTTCCGCCGCCCCGCCCCGCCCGGCATCTTTATCTGCGGCCGCCGGCGGCGATTGAGCGTCCGCGGCGCTCACTTCTTTGGTGCCATCCGCGCCGAGAGCGATAACCAGGCATGCGCTCACCGTTATTCCAAAGAGCTTTCCAAATTCAATTCCAGTGCAATTCTTCATCGATAGAGCTCCTATATTTGGTTGATTCAATTTTTCGCCTCAAATGCCGATTGACCGTGTGACGGTCGGTGCAGCCTCCGGACAAACTGCCCCGCAAGGATCGTCCGCCCCGGGCAGCACGACCGGATCGACTTGCCGGTCGTTATCTGTGTCTTCGCCAACGCGTTCGCTTTCACGGCCGTCGTTGACCAGTTTTGCGACAAAGTGCAGTCTGCGGTCAAACAGCACGCTGGCCGGCCACCAGTACAGCCCCAACCGTTCTTTCCACGCTTCAACTTCCAGTCCCAGTCGTTCAAACGCGGCCGTCCATTGATCCGGGCGCCAGTAATTAAACGGCAGCGCCACGCCGTGTCGCGCATTTCCAACCCGATCCATAAACCGCAACGTGGGCCCGCTCATCCAGCCGGTCAGTATGTGGTCCTTCAATACAATCGACTGGGTGGCCACCCGCGCTGCCTCGCGCAGCAATACACACGGATCGTCGGTGTGGTGCAGGACATCCACCATCATGACGAAGTCGAAACTGTTTTCGGAAAATGGAATCGTCGAGCCGTCAAATTGGTCCACTTCAATGTGTGTTTCCGGCCGCAGCAGAACTTCAATGCCTTGAAAGGCCAAATCCGGTCGCAGCTGTCCGATGGAACGGGCCAGTAGGCCGTCGCCACAGCCGACGTCGAGTACCGATACATGCCGCGGAATCACTTGAGAGAGATGCCGCGCCAACACGCGAATGCGGCGGTCAAAGACAATCGATTCGTGAACTCGCTCGGTAATGCTCATCGCTTATTCAACAGGTTTCCGGCCCACATACATTAGCTTTCCCCACTTCTCCCGGCGGATCTCGGTGGCAAAGTGGCGGGCGAATATGCTCAGGATATTTTTGGGTTGCCCCAGCCAATTTAAATAGACGTCGCCCTCGATTTCGATCATCCGCCAGAAGGCCTCAATCTTGCCCCACATTTTTTGCAGCAATCGTTGGCGGCCAACAAAATGTGCACATCGCAAAAAAGGTGTCATCCACGGTTCCACGACAACCATTCGGCCGCCGGGCCGCAGCACTCTCCGCACTTGGCAAACTGTCCGCTCTAAATCGCCCGGCAGCGCTTCCAAATGATGCAGGCCGCCCTGAACGATCACGAAGTCTTTCGAGTTGTCTTCGAAATGCAACTCTCGACAATCGCAAACATACAACTGCGCCGGGCCCTGGTATTGCTGCAGCAGCGTGTCCGAAAGATCGACGCCTTCAAGATTCTGGAATCCTAATCGCTCCAGCGCGACCAAACCGTTCGCGCGGCCGCAGAAGATTTCGACGATCTCCGCCTGGCGGAGCCAATCCGTCGCACCTAGTTTGTTCAATCTCTTAGTGAACTTGTCAATTTCCTCTTCCGCCGATTCAAAGCGGCGATAGGCATCTTCCCACACGTCGTCGCAGCACGTCAGTGATTCGGTGACGTACGTCAGCGGCGGCCCGCTTGCCGCCAGCGTACTCGAAATCGGACTGATCGACGAAGCAGTCATTTACGAACCCCGTTTGCCTGTTCTGATACCGAGCACGCTGAGAAAGAAACTGACAAAGATGGTCTCGGTGCCCAATGTCATCAACAACACTGCGGGGATGACCTGTCGCATCGTCAGCATTGGATCCAAGCCGCCAAACCCGGCCGAACGCCAGCTCCACGCCGCGGCGGTCAAAATTCCCAAACCGATCAGCGTCGTGACGGCACCGCAGACAACTCCCACTTCTAGCGTGCAATACCGATAGAGCCGCTCTAACAATGCGTTTGGCGGATGCAGCCCTTCGGTGATGGCAAATATCTTTGTAAAGATCGCAAACACGATAAGTTGGTAACCCAGCAGAGAGGCAAACCCGGCGACGTGCATCGTATGAATGTCGAAACCAATCGATCCGATATACCGCGGTCCCCCCAGCAGCAAAGCGAACACGATCGCGCCGAGCAAAAACAGGGACGCTCCGGGAATCAAAAACAGCCAGCGGGGACTGAACAACAACATAAACCGCAAATGCCGCCAGCCGTCGCGCCAACTCCGTAAATGTGGTGCTCTCGTGCGGCCATCAGGATGCAGCACCGTTGGGATTTCGGCAATCTTCAACCCCATCAATGTGCTCTTGATGACCATTTCACTCGCAAATTCCATTCCCGATGTACAAAGTCCCATCTGCTCGTAGGCCGATTTGCTGAATCCGCGGAGGCCGCAATGAAAATCACCCGACGGGCAGCGGAAAAACAACCGGCCGATCGTCGTCAGCACGGGGTTTCCAATCCAACGATGCTTCCACGGCATCGCGCCGGGCATGATGCCGCCTTTGAATCGATTGCCCATAACCAGGTCGTGGCCGCCGCGAAGCTGATCGAGAAATCGCGGAATGTCCAGGAAATCGTAACTGTCGTCCGCGTCGCCCATGATCACGTAGCGACCGCGGGCGGCGGCAATTCCGCCCTTTAGCGCACTGCCGTAACCCTTCTCCTGGACATCAACGACTCGGGCCCCGAGCCGCTTGGCGATTTCCTGCGAACCGTCCGTGCTGCCGTTGTCGGCAATCACGACTTCGCCAACGATGTTGCTTTCCTGCATCGCCCGCTGGGCTTTGCTGATGCAGGTGTCCAACGTTTCCGCCTCGTTCAGGCAGGGCATAACGACGGACAGTTCAATCTTGGATTTCGGAATGGCCACATCGCCGTAGGCAACTGTGGAAAGATCGGTCGAAATCGGTTGTGACATAATCGCCTCCCATTAGGTGTGGCGCATCCAGCCGCCAAACCGCGGCAAGCTGCCGGGGTCACGAATCGATTGCCTCCGGTGCAAACGAGAAAAAACAAAAAGTTAAATTGAAACGGTTCGATCTAGGCCGCACGCTGAAAAACAACGCGCGAGCTTAACAGGTAATTAAACGCGGTTCCGGCCAGGACGCCGGTGACGGCCGCGAGAATCTTCCACTGGGCAAAAAACTCAAATGCCGCACACAAGCCGACCGAAATCGACCAATTTACGACGGCGCCCATTAAACAGGACAGGCAAAACAAGACGTACTGCTGCCAAATCGGTCTGAGCTTGTAGCCGCCAAACGTAAAACTACGGTTCAACCAAAAATTCCAGGTCATCGCGACCCAAATCGCCAGCGCCCGGGCGATGCTGAGCGGCGCAACGGCCAACAGCAGCGCAAAGACGGACAGATCGACGGCCAGGCCGGTGCTGCCGACCATGCAGAACTTTAACGGCCGCGCCAGCCGGCCCAGCTTGAATTCGTAGAGCCGCTTTAAATGGCGCAGGTAGTTGAGTTGTTCTTTCAGCGTCAGTTTGCTTTCACCGTGCAGCCGGTCGCTGAACTGAATGGGTACTTCGCGGACGGCGCGGCAGCGGCATTTGACCAGCAATTCCAGCCCGATCTTGTAGCCGATCGGATCGAGTTCCTCGGCAGAATCCACCGCACTCTTGCGAACCGCGAAAAAACCCGCCATGGGGTCTCGGGCGCGGGTCAGCGGCATGGCCAGCCATGTCGCGGCCTTCGAATTCAACCACCTAAAAAAGCCCCAATCGCCATCGGTCGCGCCGCCTTTGACGTAGCGGCTGCCGATCACAAAATCGGTGTCCTCCCGCTGCAGCGTCGTGACCATTTCGGGAATCTTCTCCGGCGGATGCGACAAATCGGCATCCATAACCAACAGTACCCCGCCCCTGGCGTGCCGCATGCCGTGCAACACCGCGCTGGAAAGTCCGCGTTCGTCGCGGCGGATCAGCAGTTGCACGGGATAGTCGCCCGCAAGTTGACGGCAGACCTGTTCGGTATCGTCCGGACTGTTGTCGTCGACGATCAAAATCTCCGCAGCAATGCCCGCTTCGCGCAGAACCTGCGCCACGCGCGGGATGAGAACCGGCAGATTCTCAGCCTCGCCGTACGTCGGCACGATGATGGAAACTGCTACCTCGCCCCCGCCGACGGCGAGTTTGGCGTTAACATCGTGCTTCAGCGCCATGCTGGTGATTAACGAATCGCTTCCTGAAATTTCTCCGTCCTCCTACACAATTCCGCTTATGAACAATATCGGAATCCGCCGCAGACGGGCCGACTCCGTTTTTTGCCTACCCAATTTCCATGCTAATTTGAGGCCAACGCACTTCCAGTCCAAAAGACCGTTAAGTTTGTTTTACATTCCATATCCAGCTTGATATTAACTGTCGTGATCATTCGCACGACGGCGCGGGTTGGGACGGCGAATCCAGTAATCCGCCTTCGCCTCCCAGCAGTACGATCGGTTCGCGTGATTCGACCGGTGATTCAGCTTGTGCCGGAGTCGCATCCTCGGCACCGATTGATCGATCGGCGTCCTTGATGGCGATCCTTTTGACTTGTAGGTAGGCGAGTACAAACAGTGCCAGCACCATATACAACTGCATGGAAATGACGGTCAACGTATGGATCGGCAGTGCGACCGACGAGACCTTGCCGATACCGCTGATGCCTTCACCATCCCCGGGGATCACCGCATCCCAAACCCAGCGCGGCTGAATCGTGATCAGCACGCAAATGGCTGACAAAATGACCGCCCGTTTTCCAAACGACGGGCCGACCGCCTTCCACAAAATTGCCAGCGGCAGGATCAGCAGCAGAAAGTAGTGGTCCCAAACCACCGGCGAGACTAATAGCATCCCGATCGTGCAGAGAGCAAAGGCAACATCGGCCTGCCCGCGGCCCTCAGCCTGCCGCATTTTCCAGGCCACCAGTGCGACCACAGCCACACTCGAGGTGAAATAAGCCAACTGGGCGCAGAGCGGATTTTGCCAAAGCGGCGCGACATGTCCACTCGGCGCGTCGAACAGTTTGCACCACAGTCCCATCAGCGAGGCGTTGGGCCAGGTGTCGCGAAAGGTGCCGACATTAGGCATTACTTCAACCACGTAGGTGTGGAAGCACCCCCAGCCAAAGATCAAACCGGCCATCAGGTTGGCCGCCGCAAACGTGACCGCCGCGGTAAACACCACCCGCCACTGCCGGCGGACTGCGAAGTATAACAGCAGGAATGCGGGAAACAATTTCAGTGCGGCGGCCAGTCCGATACTGGCGCCGCTGAGCTTTAACCGTCCGCTGCGGGCCGCCGCCCAACCGATTGTGATCAACAACAACAGCGCCAGATTCAACTGGCCTTGAAACAGCTGGTGGGCCAGTGCATTGCTGCTTACGAGCAACGCCAGTACCGGCAACAGTGCGATTCCGGAAAATCCCAGCCCGTCGCGGCGCATGATCAACCGCAGGCTCATTCCCAGGGCGACCAGCGAGACGATATTCCACACCAGGTAAGCTCGGTAAAAGCTGAAAATACCCAGCGGCAGGGAAATCAGCACCGCCACCGGCGGGTGCGCGTTGTGCTCAATCGGCAGATTCTCGTGGAGGTTGCTGGGAAGGACTTCCCGCAACGGCGTGTAAATAGGCCGCCCGGCATAATAGTTTTGAACGGAAACGTACTCCTGGACAAAGTCGCGCAGCGAATCCCACTGCAGCATGATCATCGCCAGACCCGCGGACCACAGAACGCAGACAATTCCACAGACCGTTAGGCCAACCGCTATCAGTAACGATCGCCAACTAAATTCAACGTGATCTGTTTGCTCCACTTGTCCCTGCTCCCGTAGTTCGTAGCGGCTAGTGCGTAGCGGCTAGTGCGTAGCGGCGCGAATTAGCGCAGCCCTTTTCGATAACGGATGATGCACCACAACGCCCAAAATCCGTCACGCCAGGTGATCTTCTTGCCCTCGGCGTAAGTGCGTCCACTGTATGAAATCGGACATTCATAGATTCGCACACCGGGAATACTGGCCACCTTCGCGGTCATTTCCGGTTCGATGCCGAATCGCGTTTCTCGTAGCGTCGGCGCAATCTGTTTGACCACATTGCGGCGAAAGACCTTGTAGCAGGTCTCCATGTCCGTCAGGTTGATATTTGTGAAGCAGTTCGACAGGAACGTCAAAAACCGATTGCCGACATAGTGCCAAAAATAAAGCACCCGCTGGCTGCCGCCGGCAAACCGGCTGCCAAAAACGACATCCGCCCGGCCTTCGACCAGCGGCTGCAACAGCAATCGGTATTCGGCCGGATCGTACTCCAAATCCGCATCCTGAATGATGACCGCGTCGCCGGAAACGTGTTCGAACCCCGTCCGCAACGCCGCACCCTTCCCCCGGTTCTGCTCGTGAAAAATGATATTCAAATCCGACTGATCGCCCCATGCTTCCAGCACCTGCCGCGTGCCGTCCGTGCTGCCGTCGTCAACGATTACGATTTCGCAGGGCAGATCGGTCGCTCGAATACGATCGACCACACCGGCAATCGTCTCGACCTCGTTAAATACCGGCACGACCACGGAAAGCAAAAATTCGTCCGGCAGATCGTAAATTCCTAACTTGCGGCACGCTGGCTGACCTAACAACTGCTCCAGCTGCGCAGCCCAACCCGGCTGGGACAACTGCAGCACCGATGCAATTTCGCTGTGCGCGTGTTGCGTTACCGACACAATGAGCCTCTCTCAATTCCCGTGGTGATAGAGTCCTTCCGTCAAATCTAGGTCGCAGCATGCAGCAAGCCACGAGTTTGCCGGTAATTAGGCATTGTGGTGAAAAGAATACACCAAGTTTGCCGGTCGCGCTGTGAAATCCGTGCGGAGTAAACCGATGTTACCGGACGTGCGGAATGGAGGGGTTAGCCGTCTGCCTGCAGCGGCTTCTGTACCCGGGGTCCGCCGCGGCCAGTGCCGCCTGGCGAACACCGCTCCCCCGGTCTGGTAAAAGAAAAAGGCCCGCCGCGGTCGGTACCGCGTCGGGCCTCGTTTTGTCCGGAGCCCGCAGGCTCTGTTTTAGGATTCGGGGTTTTGTTGCTCGTCGTCTTCGAACAGTTCGGCGAACAGTTCGTCGGCCACCGCTTCGTCGTCGCCGCGTCCTTCGAGCAGTTCGATC
>JAYZEI010000160.1:0-6977 GCA_036337375.1 Planctomycetota bacterium
AGCCACGGGTCCGAGCCGTCGTCGGTTGGTGCGGCCGGCCGGTCATTCGCGGCGACTTCTTTCGGCTTTTTATCGGCGGCCTGTTCGGCCAGTTCCACAAGTTCCTCAGGGGCTGCGGCAAGCGGATGCTCTTTTTGCCAAGCGTTCCACTTTTCAATCGCGCGGTCCCGATCCTCGGGTTTGTCCCAGACAAAATGCGCATAGTTCAGCGGCGGCATCTTCGTCTTTTTGAAAGAGTCAAACCACTTTTTTGCGCTGGCGAAATCGAACTTGCCGTGATCCTGTTCGGCCAGGAAAATCAACCAAGCCAGCGCCACATCGCGGACCTGGATTTCGAACCGTTTATTCCCGATGGTGCGGGCGGAGCAAACGCTTTTGTCTTCGAGCAGTGGTGCAAGCAGCGCCGCACAGTCGCGGCCGCCAAGTCGAGCAACTGCCTCGATACATGCCGCCTGCGTCCGCGGTTGCGGGGCTTTCGCATTCAGGAGTCGTACGGATAGACGCAGCCCGGATGCTTTCAACTCGTATGAAATCGCCAGCCGCACCTTTTGCAGATCGTTCATGCTGCCGGTTGGCAGCTGCAACCACAGGCCGAACAATTTGCGCGCGGGTTCTTTAAAGTCGCCGCCGCGGAGTTCTTTTGTAAACGCCGCTTGCTGGCTAATCGATGTGAGCAGATTGCTGGTGGCCAAGTCTGTCGGCAGTTGATCGCCCAATTCGGTAGTGGCAAATAGGACGGTGGCGACGCTGCCGGAAGAAATGGGAAATCGCTGCGTCGGAATCCGCGCCGTCAGTCCGCGATAAAGCTGGCGAATGCGCGTCCGCAGTACGGCTGCCATCGTTTTGGCGTCACGAGAGGTGGCCTCGAGCAGCGCGAACTCCTCTTGCAGCATTGTCGTAAACAGCTTCCTCGCTGCCGGGTCGCTGCCGACGATTTCTTGAAACCGAGCCCAGCCGGGAATATCGTGTTCGTGTTTTCCGTCTACGTCCGCCTTGAAGCGAGCAATTTTAACGGCGAGTTCCGCATCGAGCACATCGCTCAAAATCAGTCGGCAGCGGCGGCGAATTTCCGGATCGGCATTTTTTAATCCCGCGGACAAGTGCGGGCGGCACTCGAGGCCCAGTTCCGCAAGTCGCGTGGTGGAAGCTTCCCGTATGGCGAAGCTGCGATCGCCGAGTCGTTCGATAAGTTGTTTGGGTTCCAGTCCGGATAGGTCAGCCGCAGGCGGCGGAGCGGCAAACAGCAGTTCGACCGAGCCCGTAGGTACGACGAAAACCGCGACGAGAACAAGCCATCCGCACGATTGATTCAAGGTCATTTTCGACTGCCTCACACCGGCCTCCCGTCGCATTCATTGCGATTTCCCCTCCATCCAGCAATATAATCGGATTTGCTGGGAATTACACTATGAAATACACCATGAAATACACCATGAAATTACGCGGTCTAGGATGTCCATTTTGACAGGCAGATGTTGAGCGGAGTCGGGCGACTGCTAAACTTAGCGCTGATCATCTGCCGTTGTGGCCGAGATTTGCTTGGGAATTTCGAGTTGCGATGTTAACGTTTTTCTCCAAAACAGGGCAAAGCGATTGCAGCGGACGGTCGCGCCGCGACTTTCTGCGCATCGGATCGCTCGGTTTGGGCGGACTGAGTTTACCGTGGTTGTTTCGCAATCAGGCCGTCGCCCGCCAAACCGGTGATTTTGTTCGCGACAAGTCGGTTGTGTTTTTGTTCTTGTGCGGCGGGCCGAGCCAGATCGAGACCTTTGATCCGAATATGTCGGCGCCGGCACCCTGTCGCAGCGTGACCGGCGAAGTCGCAACGTCGATTCCAGGCATAACATTTGGAGGTACCTTTCCGCAGCTCGCACAGAGGGCCGATCGTCTGGCGGTTGTGCGATCCTACTCGCCACATCAGGAAGCGGATCATGCCAAAGCGATACGAAAAGTCTTTATTGCGGACGATCCGCTTGGCTATCAGGCCAGCATCGGCGCGTTGGCAACGCGACTGCGAGGCCGCAGCCTGACCTCGGCGGGGCTGCCGATGTTCGGCGGTTTGATCGAAAACGAAATCGATCCGCAATACAGGGAAGACATGCAGCGGATGCGGTCGTCCAACGGTTCCGGAAAACTGGGCGCAAGTGTGGCGCCGTTTGATCCGATCTCCAAAGGCGGCAGCGGCGAAATCACAGCAAAATTGCCGCTGCAGCGTATCGGTGAGCGGCGGGCGCTGCTGCGTGAATTGGATCGAATCAACCGGCAAATCGACGCCAGTGGCGAAATCGGCGCGCTGGATCAGTTTCAGGAGCAAGCGATCGAAGTTGTCGCTGGCCGCGCCCTCCGCGACGCAATGGATTTGCGGAATGAAGATCCGCGTTTGGTTCAGCGGTACGACACCCGTTCGCATCGTGTGGGCTATTTGAAGAAGCGGCCGTCAACTCTGGGGCACCGGTTATTGCTGGCGAGGCGTTTGTGTGAAGCGGGCTGTGGATTTGTCACCGTCGGCAGCGCCGGTTGGGATAATCACGGCAATGGCAAACACCCGGGCGTTTTCGAGGGCATGCACTTGCTGGGTACACCGCTGGACCGTGCGGTTTCGGCTTTCTTGGATGACGTTCAGCAACGGGGGTTGAGCGATAAGATTCTGCTGGTCATCACCGGCGAATTCGGCCGTACGGCGAAGATGGAAAAGGCCGGCGGTCGTGACCATTGGCCCGGTCTGTGCTCGCTGGCGTTTGCCGGGGGCGGATTGCCGATGGGGCAGGTGATCGGTAAATCGCTAAAAACGGCCGATTATCCGGCGACCGATCCGGTCCGTTTGCCCAACATGGTCGCCACGATCATGCACACGCTGTTCGACGTGGGGCAACTCCGGCTCAACAAGACCGCGCCCCAGGATTTGGCGGGGCTGGTCGAAAAGGGCCAGCCTATCAAAGAACTCGTGCTGTAATCTGCCGAGGGTTGTTTTCGAAATCGGCATTCCCTCCGTTCCGGTGCGCGGATTGACTTTCCACGCACCAGCGTTAGGATGACCGCTCCCAATTCACCGCTTCGGAAAGATTTTGGTTGCACAAGGAGGAATAGACCGAAATGTCTCACCCTATCACGCAGTTGGAGCGGGCTCGCGCCGGCGAAATTACGGACGAGATGCAGTTTTGTGCGGAACGTGAAGGCCTCTCACCGGAACTGATTCGCGACGAAGTCGCTGCCGGTCGGATGGTGATCCCGGCCAACATTGAGCATTTAAAGGCCCGGCTGGAACCGATGTGCATCGGCATCGCCGCCACCTGCAAAATCAACGCCAATATCGGCAATTCTGCGGTCACCAGCGACCTTGAGGGCGAGACGGAAAAGCTGGCCGAAGCCGTCGAGTACGGTGCCGACACCGTGATGGATTTGTCCACGGGAAAGAATATCGACGAAATCCGAGAGGCGATCATCGCCGAGTCAAACGTGCCGATTGGCACGGTGCCAATTTACCAGATGCTCGAAGAATTGGGCGGTGAGATCGAGGAAATGAAGCCGCAGCATTTTCTCGACATGGTCGAACATCAGGCGAGGCAGGGCGTCGACTACATGACCGTCCACTGCGCCGTGCTGCTCGAGCATCTGCACCTGACGATGGAACGCGTGACCGGCATCGTCAGTCGTGGCGGATCGCTGCTGGCCAAATGGATGATGGCGCACCGAAAACAGAATCCGCTTTATACGCATTTCGGCGATCTTTGCGACATCATGCGCCAGTATGACGTGACCTGGAGTCTCGGCGACGGCCTGCGGCCCGGTTCGATTGCGGATGCCAGTGATGCCGCCCAATTTGCCGAGTTGGAAACGATCGGCGAACTGGTGCAGCGGGGCTGGGAAAAGGGTACGCAGGTGATGGTCGAAGGGCCGGGGCACATTCCCATGCACGAAATCGACATGAACGTCAAAAAGCAGATCGACATTTGCCAGGGTGCCCCCTTCTACGTGCTCGGTCCGCTCGTGACCGACATTGCTCCGGGCTACGACCACATCACCAGTGCGATCGGCGCGGCGCTGGCGGGTTGGAGCGGCGCGGCGATGCTGTGCTATGTGACTCCCAAGGAGCATCTCGGCCTGCCGGAAAAAAAAGATGTACGCGACGGTGTGATCGCCTACAAAATCGCGGCGCATGCCGCCGACCTCGCCCGCCGGCGACCCGGGGTGCAGCAGCGCGACGACGCACTCAGTCGCGCCCGATTCGGGTTCGATTGGAACGAGCAGTTTCGACTGGCGCTCGACCCGGAAACGGCCCGCCGCATGCACGACGAAACGCTACCCCAGGATGTCTTTAAGTCCGCGCATTTCTGCAGTATGTGCGGCCCCAAATATTGTTCGATGAAGATCACGGAAGAAATACGCGAAATGGCCCGCGCCGGCGATCCGCTGATCACGATTGAACAGGCGGCGGATCGCTAGGCCGATCGGACAACACGCCGGTGCGAGTAGATTTGTGCTTGGCCTGTTTTTCACGAGTTATCGGCATTCGGGGATTCGAGTTAAAAGCAACTACTGGTCAGGTCGTGGCGACAGATGCGACAAACAAGGCCCGCAAATTTCTTCGCGGGCCTTGCTCATGATTGTCGGGCGAGTCGCGGCTACTCTCGATCCTGGTCATCCTCGTCGATGATTTCGCGGAGGAATCTCTTGATTTCGTGCAGCTCACGGCGCAGTTGCTCAACTTCGCCACGGAGGTGTTGCACCTCAGTCTGCCCGCCGTCGCCGCGGGGATGTTCCGGGTGATCCCCGCGCGAGTTCTCCCGCCGTTCTTGCGTCCGGTTGCGAAGCTCGCGAATCATATTTTCGGCTTCCTGCCAGAAGCGATTCGCTTCATCGTGCAGGCCGGCGGCCTTAAGGTTTTCGGCTGCCAGTTGCAGGTGGCGCACGCGCCGCTGTAAATCATCACCGCCTTCGTGCGGGCGATCGCGTTCGTGATCCGATCGGCGGTCGCCATGCTTTCTGTGATGCTGCAGGAGCTCCTCGATTTCACGTGTGATCGCGTGGTGGCGCTCTTTTATTTGGTGAAGAGCCTCCTTGAGATGTTTCGCCAGTTCACGATCGTCCTTGGGGGCGGTTTTGAGCTTCTCGCCGACTTCTTCGGCTTTACGTTCCAGCTGATGCCGGGCCTCGGTCAGCTGCTCAATTTTGCGGCGAATCTCGGGATCGACGCCGTGCTCGTGTTCGCCCCGCCGATGATCGCCGTGGGCATGATCGTCGTGCGAGCCGTGTTCTCGATTATCTTCATGCTCGCGGTTCGCTTCGCGGTCGCGGTTGCCTTCGTGCCTGCGATCTGCGTCGCGTTCTCGTTTGGCCAGATGTTCGCGGAGGCCGCGCAATCTTTGTTCGCCCTGCTCCGGAGTGATTTTTCCGGCCTCGATGGCGGCGCGGATTTGGCGCGCCGCTTGTTCGTAGATGTGTCTTGGGTCACGCTCGTCTTCCCGCTTGCTGTCCGCTTCGCGTTTGCGATTGCCTTCGTGCCTGCGTTCTGCGTCGCGTTCACGATCGCCGTCGCGGTCCGATCGTTCGTCGTTGTCTCTGTCGGGATTTCGGCGCTCGGTTCGCTGCCGCTCACGGTCGTCGTTTTCGTCGGCGAAGGCGGTGCTGACGGTCGGGATGAGGAGTGTGAAGATCACCGTTGCGGCCAGCGATGTTTGCCATTGTTTCGTCAGTAAGGTCATCGAAGTATCTCCCTGCGTAAGAGGTTGCCGGGGCCGGACCCAGGCGGTTGTGGAAACTGCCAAAATAATAAATGCCATCAACAGTGCGGTGCCTGAGATCAGCATCTGCCCCCGCTGAGGTGGCTGCCACGATTGGTCGTGCAGCACCAGTAATGTTTTCACCTGTCGCGCTAGGCCGGATCCCAGTTCGCTGCCCCCGATACACAGCCAAGCCAGCCTGAGCGACGGCGTTAGTTGACGGCAGCCGAACAAAAGAGGTTGTTTGTGCGTGACTCATGGTGATGATTCTGTGCCGCCCCCCGCGCGGCGGTGTTCTCGAATTAAATTTTCCAGGATATCCAGTTCGTCACCGCTAACCTCCCGGCTGGTTAACAAGTGGTTTACGACCGCGGGCAAGTTGCCGGCAAACAGCCGGTCAATCAAGTCACCCGTCATGTTCCGTGTGACCAGCTCGGAACTTACGGCCGGTTCGTAAACGAACTTGCGATCCTGCTCATTGTGACAAACCAAGCCGCGGTTTTCCATTTTTCTTAGCATCGTGGCTACCGTCGTATAGGCGAGATTGCCCGCCAGCTGTTTTTGCACATCGGCAACGGTCCTCGGTCCCCCGCGCCATAAGATCTGCATGATTCGTAGTTGAAGATCGCCCAAACGGTGCACTAATTTGAACTCCGCGGAATAGTCGCCCAGGAAACTAACAGGGTAATACTACCGAGGTAGTATATAGATGTCAACAGGGCGTGGCGGCAATGCCTCGGGAAAGGTTTCCGGCGGCAGTTGGTAGAGAAGGCAATAGTTGCCAGAATGGGTAGGGCAGGTCCGCAGTTTGGCTCCAGCGACGAGGTTAAGATGTACCGCGTAACTCGTGAGATAGACTTTTGTTATGGCCATCGTTTGTTGCAATATGACGGCAAGTGCCGGTATTTGCATGGGCACAACGGTCGCGCGGTGATTGCACTGGAGGCGGAGAAGTTGGATCACCGCGGGATGTTGATTGACTTCTCGGAGATTAAATCGGTGGTCGCCCGCTGGATCGACGATACGCTCGATCACCGCATGATCTTAAATGAAAACGATCCGGCGGTTCCCGCCCTGGAGGAGTTAGGTGAACCGTTGTATCTGATTGACCAGAATCCAACGGCCGAGACGATCGCCAAGTTAATCTATGACTTCACAAAGGCCCGCGGGTTTCCCGTAGCGGAAGTTCGGCTGTGGGAGACACCCAGGTGTTTTGCCACCTACAGCCCGTCCGCGGACGATTTTGGTCGAAGTAGT
>JAYZEI010000161.1:0-3273 GCA_036337375.1 Planctomycetota bacterium
TGCAGAGCCTAACTACAAGGAATTACTGAAGCTTGATATGCCCTTGACGATCTTTCATGGGGAACTGGATTTCACCTGTCGTGTTGAAGGTGTGCGTGAAGTGGAGGCTGCCTTTAAGCAAGCGCGAAAGAGCAACCTGGAAATACACTATTATCTCAACACCGGGCATGGACTGAACTGGGGGCAGGGTGAGGCTAAGAAAGAGTGGACCTGTTGGCTATATGAAAGCCTTTGACACGGTCCAGCGAATGGTGAACGGCACAGGCCAAAGACCAGGGGAGAAACCGAAAAGGAAACCCTAACTGACCATCTCCGGCACGGCGTCCTTCACGCTCTCGGGCAGCTCGGCCCAGACCTCCAGCAGTAGCCTCAGCCGCTCGTCATCGCCAGATAGTGCGTTGGATTCTGCGTTGCTCTGCTGCGAAAGAGGCGTTTCCTGCGGGGAAGAGGGCTCAGGTTCAAGTCCCCTATCCTCTTGCGGCGGCGTGACGCCGGGACCCTATCGTCCGGACACCGAGTGCCCGGACTACCTGCGAGCTAACCGCGTGGATGGAATTGCTTGTGCACACGCTTCAACCGCGATGAATCGACATGCGTATAGATTTGAGTTGTCGCGATGCTGGCGTGGCCGAGCATTTCCTGAACTTGCCGCATATCGGCACCACCCGCCAAAAGATGCGTGGCAAAACTATGGCGGAGTGAATGAGGGCTGATCGACTCGGACATACCGCAGCGGACCGTGTATTTTTTGACTAGTTCCCAGACGCGTTCGCGGCGCAATCGTTTTCCGCGCAGCGATAACAGCACCCACGACGGCGATGGCGAATGGCGGGCCGCGAGTCCGGGACGCTCTTGATCCAGATACGACCGCACGGCGGCAATCGCACGGCGGCCAAGCGGCACCAGCCGCTGCTTATCCCCTTTGCCGTGGCAGCGGCAATAGCCTTCGTCCAGGTGCATGTCGGGCAGTTTCAGATTGGACAACTCCGACGCGCGGCAGCCGGTGGCATACAGCACTTCCAACATCGCGCGGTCGCGGCGCCAGAGCGGATCATGACTTGCGGGACTTTCCATCAACCGCGCGACAGCCTCCGGCGAAAGCACCTGCGGCACCCGCTGCCAGAGCTTCTGGCTGCCGAGCAATTCCACCAGATTGTCGCGCATGACACCTTCGAGTTGCAGATAGCGAAAAAAAATCTTCAGCGAGACGATATGCCGGGCGATGCTGGACGGCGCCAGTTTTTGTCCGTGCAGCCACGCCACAAAATCGGCAAGCTGTCGGATCGTCAGCCGCTGAACCGATTTGCGGCCCAGCCAACGAAAAAAACGGGTCAAATCCCGGCGATAGGCGGCAACGGTGTTTTCCGCCAACTGACATTCCGTCCGCAAGTAGTCGAGCCACGGCACGAGGAACCGTTGGCTGGCACTGCGGGCCGTTGCCCTGCGGCTGTTCGATTTGAGCTGTTTGGGCGGCATATCTAACAAAATCGGAAGTCGCCCACCACCATCTTCATTCGTTCTACAACAGCCATCGCAACCCGATATGTCGACCGGAAATATGTCCGACAACCCGAATTTTCCCGATGACACTTCGGATTGCGGTACGCCGATTGAAGATCACATTGGCGCACGACCGAGTGGCGACTAAATTCTCGGCATCATGCAGAACCTGATCGTGGTG
Source organism: Planctomycetota bacterium (assembly GCA_036337375.1). Lineage (GTDB taxonomy): Bacteria > Planctomycetota > Planctomycetia > Pirellulales > UBA7805 > JAYZEI01. The sequence continues at coordinate 1,682 of JAYZEI010000161.1, forward strand.
AAGCCTTACGAATTTGTCGCGCCCAACCAACGGGTCTGGTTGCAATCGCTCGTGCTCAAGTTCCTGCCGTCGTATCTCCGCAGGAACTACGGGCTGGCCTCCCACGAAATTCGCCATCTGGATCGCCTGCGAGACTCCCTGGATGCCAAACACGGCATCATGATCACGGCCAATCACGCGCGGCCGTGCGACCCGATGGCGTGCGGGTGGATTCGCATCGCTTTAGGTTCGCCCATGTACTGCATGGCCAGCTGGCATTTGTTTCACGAATCCAGATTCCAACACTGGTTAATCCGCGCCTGCGGGGGATACAGCGTCCACCGCGAAGGCACCGATGCGGCATCTGTCAACTTTACCGTGAAAGCGCTCAACAACGCGGTGCGGCCCGTCGTTATTTTTGCCGAGGGTGCGATAACCCGTTCGAACGATGTGGTCTTTCCCGTACCCGAGGGGCCGGCATTGATCGCACGACTGGCGGCGCGGCGGCGGGCCAAACAGTCGCCGCCGGGCAAGGTGGTCATTCACCCCGTCGCTTTCAAATACTTCTTCGTGGGGGATCTGGAAAAAACCGTGGCCCCGGTGTTCGATCGCATCGAGCGCAGGCTATCGTGGCAAACTTGGCCTAATCTGCCGCTACTCGAACGGCTGGGAAAACTGGCAAACGCATTGTTATGCCTGCGCGAGTTGGAGTATTTTGGCGCTCCACAGGCAGCCGGCGACGGGCTGCCGAGAATTCAGGACCGCATCGAAAGTTTGATTGAGCAGATCATTCGTCCGGTCGAGGAAGAATGGGCGGCCGGCGAGCCGCCGCTGGAGGGCGTTTATGCGCGGGTGCAGCGATTACGCGGACGGATCGTGTCCGACATGGTCGCCGACGGCGTTACCGAAGACGGGCGCGTCACCAAAGACGGGCGCTGGCGTCAGCTGGCGGACCTTTACGTTGCCGGACAGCTCGGTTGCTATCCTCGCGACTACCTGGCGGGCGATCCGTCACCTGAACGCATCCTGGAAACGGTAGAAAAGATTGACGAAGATCTGACCGACGATCCGGCCGTCCACCGACCGCTGCACCTGGTCATTCAGATCGGCGAGGCCATCGAAGTCTCGCCCAGTCGCGACCGCGGCTCAAAACAGGACCCGCTCACCGAGCTTTACCGGTCTCGAATCGCCGAAATGCTTGACGACATCAATACCCATCCGCCGGCGGGAGTGCATTCGCAATGACGGAACCAATCAACGGCGATACCGCCCCACAAACGCGGCGCTGGCTAAAGGCACTGTTCGTGTTTGTCGGCTTGGGGTTGTGGTTTTTCACGCAGTGGCTGATCTCACTGCGAGCACTCGAGGGCGCTGGGATCGTTGACGTCCCACACCGCTGGACGGCGCCGCTGCACGCCTACTTGCAGGACAACCGGGCCGCCGCCGACGCGCTGCTGATTTTCAGCTCCTTCGTTATCGATTGCCTCGGCGTCTTTCTGCTCGCCTGGTCGATCTTCGGTCCGAGCGTGCGGCCCTTTCTCGGTTTGCTCATCCTGTTCGCCCTGCGGCAGCTATGCCAGGGCCTGACGGCCCTGCCCGCGCCGGAGGGCATG
>JAYZEI010000162.1:0-7084 GCA_036337375.1 Planctomycetota bacterium
GGCATTTTATGCGGCGCGGATTTCGCGGGCGACTCGCGCCAAGCGGACTGCAGCAGCCGATCGATCATGTCCGCGCAGATTGCGTTACCGTGAGGCGCGGGGTGCGTGCCGCCAAACTTTTTCCACGTTAACTCACCCGCCCCGATTTGGTCGGCGACCTCCTGGGCAAGATGGATTGTCGAGATGTTGTAATGCTGTGCGACTTTCGCGTGTGCGTCGATCCTCGGCGGCGTCTTGCCGGTTTGAATCATCTTCAACATGCCCGGATTCACAAAGTACGTGATGACGATATCCATTTTCGGATTGTGCCGCCGGGCCTGCCGGATGATGCCTTCCATGCCGCGTATGCACTGCTGCTGGGCGTGACCCGCGTCTTGGTCGTCGTTGACCGCGAATTCGATGAAAAACAGATCGACAGGACCTTTGTTCAGCACATCCGTGCCGAGCCGAAATGCGCCCGTCGTTGAACAGGTCGAAGAAATCCCTGCGTTGGTGAAGGTGAACTTCGTACCGGGAAATTGCCTCTCCAATAGGCTGCAAACCATTGGACGATAGCCGTTCATTTCGGTAATGGAACCACCGATGAAGGCTACGTGCCCCTGCTTCGACTGTTCGAATTGCGCCCGCGAACTGGCCAGGTTGCCCCGCAGGTGGAAGTTTTCGGAGGCCTCCGCGGAGATGGGCCAGACCAGCGGAAAAACCAATGTGAGCGTTGCCGTAACCAGCGTTGATCGACTCATCGCGATGACTAATCCTGTAAAAACAAAAACACGCCTTTGCGGTTCGAAATCACAATGTCGACTTTTTTGTCGCCGTTAAAGTCGGTCGTTACGAATTGCGCGCCGACCCCCGACTGGTCATCGACTTTGTGCGGCATTAGTTCCGGCGTGCCGCCTTTCGATGTTTTTACCTCGAACCAGTAAAGTTCGCTCGGCTCACGAGCCTTTTCGGGCCGGAAACCGTGGGCGAAAAATCGCCGGCCGGTGACAAAATCTTTTGTCCCGTCGCCGTTAACGTCCACGTAGTTGAGCGAATGGGTCTCGTAAATCAGTTCGTTGAGCTTGGTAGCTTCGAACGCCGGTGATTTGGCGTCGCCGGCTTGCTTGCACCAATAGAATCCGCGTCCGTGCGCAGACGTACAAAAGATGTCGTTGCGACCGTCGCCGTCGGCGTCCAGCGTGTACATATCGGCGATGTTATCGCCAACAATTCTCTGTTGGTGAAAGACCCAAGGTTCTTTGTGCTTTTCACCGGAGGCTGGTTGCTCCCACCAGCCATCTTTGTACATCACGTCACTGCGACCGTCGCCATTCACATCACCAACACCCAGCCCGTGTGCAAAGCGATGCGCGGCGGCCTTGCCGCTAGGGCCGCTAATATCGTGAACTTCCCAGGGTCCCGTTGGATCCTCAGGTACCGCAATCCATGCGATCATCTTTTCCTCGACGCCCATTAAGAACACTTTCTTGCCGGGAAACAAACTATCCGTGTACAGCCGCGTCTCGTTGCCGGTTCCTTTAAAGGCAACCCGTTCGGTCCAGTGACCGTCTTTGTTTTTGGGATTCTCATACCACTTGGCGTCCTTGCCGTGAAATGGCACAACCAATACGTCGGCCCACTCGTCGCCGTTGAAGTCGTCGGTGTAAACCGCGAACGCTTCGGTGTAACCTCCGCGGTTTGGCTTACGCGGGTTGCGGATTTCGTGCGGCTTCCAGTCGGGTGCCGCGTACCAAAGGTCGCCGACCACAATGTCCCGCTTGCCGTCTCTGTTTAAGTCCGCGGCGGCAACTCCTTCGGAGCGGAACAGCGGGTCGATTTCGAAACGTTCGAATGACACTTTTTCTGCCGCGTTGGCATTTGTGACGACAAAAAGGTGCGTCAAGGCGATTAAAACCCAAACGTTTTTCATGTCGAGTCTCCAGTTTGTGGTTGGCGTGTGGCGTTCAAGCGAACGCATTATAATCACTTGCACAAGACAATCAGGGGCCGCGGCCGCTTGTTTTTAAAGGTTCGATGGGCGACAATCCCGGCCACACTCGGAATCCGTGGTTAGGGGGAGGGAAATTCCCGTTGAGCCCCGTTTTTTGTGGGTGGCGGCTCGGTAGGAGCCCCGCCTTCCCGACGACACCATTCGCCTCTCTGCCGCTGCTTTAGCATGGTTTTTGAACATATTGAAAAACTGAAACGGGACTATACCGACCGGTTTGTGGTCATCAAGGACGAGAACCGTCCTGAGTTATCCCGCTTTCAAGGGCAAACCGGACGGGTCAAGACCGTCAACATGAACGGCAAGGCGCTGGTCGAGTTCCCGAATTGGGCGAATATCGGCTGGTACGACATCGACGTCGATTATTTAAAAGTCGTTGAACGCCCGGTGCCGAAAGCACCTGAAAAAAAGGCGGCGGCGAAGAAACCGGCCGCAAAAAAGGCTGCGGGCGGCAAGCCGGAGGGCGGAGAAAAGAAACTATCGGCCCTGGAATTGGCGCGGATGCAGGGTGCCGCCGGCTCCCAGCAGGCCGATCCGGCGGTCGGAGCTGAAGCCAAATCAAAGCCCGCGGAAAAATTGAGCACGGCGGATATCCTGGCGGCCGCTCGTGGAAAATCGGCAGATGCATCGCCGGCCGCTAAAACGCAGGCCACCTCCGCACCGGCCAAGAAACAGGCTGCGGAAATGACGCTGGCCGAAAAGCTCGCGGCGATGCGCGGTGAGAAAAGTGGCACCGGAGAAGCGACCGGAGAAGCGGCCGTCGAGCCGCCGACTGCCGAGAAAGCGTCTGTCAGCGGCGGCGGGAGTGTCGCGGCGGACAAACCGATTTCGGAAATGACGCTGGAAGAAAAGTTGGCCGCTATGCGTGGTGAAAAAACCGCTGCCGCCGAACCGTCGGAGGAGACCGCCGAACCGCCGACGGAGCTGACCGAACCGGCTGCGGTGGATTCTTCAAGCGATGCCACATCGGGTGAGACCGTCGATAAGTCCACCATGTCGATTGACGACGTGCTCGGTTGGTGCCGAGCGCATGATTCTGAAAGTTAGTGTTGGGGCGGACCGGTTCGATACAGCACCACTTTTCGTAAGTGGTCCTGCGGTAACGTCGCTCTTTCTCGGGCGTGTCGGCATGCTTGACCGAGCCGCCTGGGCCTCTTATGCTACCATGCTTCGTTTGAATTTCAGGGCAGCACTGTATTTGAAATCCTGATTTACGGGCCAGCGGACGATGCACCTAAAATCATTGAAAATCTTTTGCGATGTGGTGAGCCGTAAGAGCTTCTCCAGGGCCGCCGACGACAATGGAATTTCACAATCCGGCACCAGCCAAGTAGTCAACCAACTGGAAAACCACCTGGGCGTTAAGCTGATCGACCGCTCAAAACGACCGTTGCGGCTGACCGCGGAAGGCGAAGTTTATTACGAGGGCTGCCGAAAACTTGTCCAGCGGTTTTTTGCGCTCGAAGAGGAGGTTCGTACGCTGCACACCGAAGTTGCGGGCCGCGTCCGTGTCGCCTCAATCTATTCAGTCGGCCTGCATCAGATGGACCGTTACTTGAAGCAATTCCTCAGCCGCTATCCCAAGGCCAATGTACGGCTGGAGTATTTGCACCCACACCGTGTGTACGACGCGGTCAAAACCGATCAAGCCGACCTGGGGCTGGTCAGTTATCCCAAAACGGCGCGAGATATCGACGTGATTCCGTGGATCGAAGAGCCGATGGTCTTGGTTTGCACCCCGACACATCGCTTTGCCGAAGCAGGCTGCCTGCCGATCGAAGCGCTCGACGACGCCAAAATGGTCGGCTTCGACCGCGAACTGACGATCCGCCGCGAGATCGATCGCGTGCTGCACCAGCATAACGTTTCTGTAGAGATGACGATGGAGTTCGACAACATCGAAACGATCAAACGCGCCGTTGAAATTGAGGCGGGCGTCGCGCTGCTCCCCGCGCCGACCGTGAGTAGTCGCGTGCGGCGCGGGACACTGGTCGCCATTCCCCTAGAGTCGGACGAACTTGTGCGGCCGCTCGGCATCATCTATCGACGCGGCAAAGAACTAGGAACCACGCCGCGGCGTTTTGTTGAACTATTAACGGCAGGTGAAATTTGCGATGAGGAAGTGGATCTAGAAATGCGTGTCAAAGAATCATCACAACCAATTGAGGAGTCACTTTTGAGTCGTTAATGCAACCGCAGTCGGGTTAGCGGTGGCCAGGCGGAGCTTGAGATACCATGGAAAGCCAAAGAACGCAATTCGGACCACCACCGAAAAAAGGTCTCTACGATCCGAGCAACGAGCATGATTCGTGCGGCGTCGGTTTCGTGGCGCACGTTAAAGGCGAGCGGAGCCGTCAGATAATTTTGGACGCCGAGACGGTACTGCGGAACATGGATCACCGCGGCGCTTGCGGCTGTGAAGCAAACACGGGTGACGGTGCGGGGATGCTGACGGCGCTACCGCACGAGTTCCTCCGCAAAGTTGCCAAAACGGATCTCGGGGCCGAGCTGCCTGCGCCGGGCGAATTCGCCGCCGGCGTCGTCTTTTTACCGACGATTGAGGCCGAGCGCAAAAAGTGCAAACAAACGGTCGAACAGATCATCGCTCAGCAAGGCCAGCAACTCGTTGGTTGGCGGAAAGTGCCGACCGACCCCAAGGGTGCAGATGTCGGGCGGACGGCGCTGCAGGGTGAGCCATTCATCGAGCAACTTTTTATCGCGGCGGGCGACGGACTTTCGGGAGATGCCTTCGAGAGGCAGCTTTACATTATCCGCAAGCAGGCCAGCCAGCAGCTTCGAGGCAACGCGTCGATGCGGCAGGCTAAGATGTTCTACATTAACAGCCTTTCGACGAAAGTGATCATTTACAAAGGCATGTTAATGTCGTGGCAGTTGCTGCCGTATTTCCCGGACCTGACCGATCAGGACTACACCAGCCATTTGGCGATGGTGCACTCTCGATTTTCGACCAACACATTCCCTTCTTGGGACCGCGCGCAACCCAATCGCTTTATGAGCCATAACGGCGAAATCAATACGTTGCGCGGCAATATGAATTGGATGCAAGCTCGCGAGGGCGTCGTCGACAGCGACCTGTTTGGCAGCGAACTGAACAAGCTCTTTCCGGTCGTTGAACCGGACTGCAGCGACTCGGGCAACTTCGATAACGTACTCGAATTCTTACTAATGACCGGCCGCACGCTCCAAGAAGCGGTCATGATGATGATCCCCGAAGCGTGGCAAAACCATAAATCAATGGCCGACCATAAGCGGGCATTTTATGAATACCATTCGTGCCTGATGGAACCGTGGGATGGCCCGGCGTCGATCGCATTCACCGACGGCAAGTACATCGGCGCGGTGCTCGATCGCAATGGCCTGCGGCCGTCCCGCTATTATCTGACGCACGATGATCGCGTCATCATGGCCAGCGAAGTCGGCGTGCTGCCGGTCGATCCGAAACTGGTCAAAGAAAAAGGCCGTCTGCAGCCGGGCCGGATATTTTTGATCGATTTCGAACAGGGCCGCCTGATTCCGGACGAGGAGGTGAAATCTGCATTTTCCGAAGGCCGCCCCTTCAGCCGGTGGCTGCAAAACCAGCGGATCGATTTGGAGGATCTCGAAACGGACAAAGAGCCGCACGGCTACAACCCAGAGTCTTTGCTCGAACGCATGCAGGCGTTCGGATTCACCACCGAAACGATGCAGTTTATGCTGCTGCCGCTGGTCCGCGAACTCCGCGACCCCGTCGGCTCAATGGGCAACGACGCAGCGCTGGCATGCCTTAGCGACAAGCCGCGAATGCTCTACGACTACTTCAAGCAACTTTTCGCGCAGGTCACCAATCCGGCGATTGATTCGATCCGTGAAGAAGTGATTATGTCGCTAGAGTGCTACATTGGCCCCGAGCGGAATCTGCTCAAGACGACCGAGGAGCACGCGCACCGATTGCGGATTCCGCACCCGATTTTGTCCAACGAGCAACTGGCGTCGCTCAGGCACATGAATCATCGCGGCTGGAAATCGAAGGTCATCGATATCACCTGGCCTCGCAGCGAAGGCAAAGCGGGCTTACTCCGCGCATTGGATCGAATTTGTCAGGAGGCCGAACAGGCGATCGACGACGATTGCTCGCTGGTGATACTGTCCGATCGCGAGATCAGCGCCGACCGCGTGCCCGTCAGTTCGCTGTTAGCCTGCGGCGCGGTGCATCATCATTTGGTTCGTCAGACGAAACGTACGCAGATAGGAATTGTGCTTGAAACGGGCGAGGCCCGCGAAGTACATCACCACTGTCTGCTAATCGGTTACGGTGCGGACGCGATTAATCCCTATTTGGCCTTCGAGGCGCTATGGAAGTGTCGGCGGGAGGGATTAATTGAGCGGCCCGAAGGTATTCGCGCCGGCGAACAAGGCGGTGGAGTTAGGCCGCATCCGGTCGTCGAATCGAGTGCGAACGGCAAATCGCACGAACGGTTGACCGAGGCCGATCACGATCTGGTCGCCGCCTATCGCAAGGGTGTTGCCAAGGGAATGCTCAAGGTGATGGCCAAGATGGGCATCTCGACGCTCCAGTCGTACAAAGGTGCACAAATCTTCGAGGCCGTAGGCCTGCGCGACGAAGTGATTGATCGTTGCTTTGCCGGAACCGCCAGCCGCATTCAGGGTGTCGATTTTGACGTGCTGGCCGAAGAAGTGCTGCGTCGTCACGCGCTGGGATTTCCGACGCAGTCGGGCGACCGGCTGCCGGTGCTGCCGAACCCCGGTGAATTCCACTGGCGTCCCGAACAAGAGCGGCACATGTGGGACCCGTCCGCGATTGCCGATCTGCAGGTCTCCGGCCGTACAAACAGCCGCCAAGCGTATGATCGCTTCGCCGAACATTGCAATCGCGATGCGCGTACGCGGTGCGCGCTACGCGGCTTGCTGACATTCAAAAAAAATACCAACGGCGGTCGGATTCCGATCGACGAAGTCGAACCCGAGTCGGAGATCGTCAAACGATTTTGCACCGGTGCGATGAGCTTTGGTTCCATTTCTGCCGAAGCCCACGAGGGATTGGCCATCGCCATGAATCGGCTGGGCGGAAAGAGCAAT
>JAYZEI010000163.1:0-12383 GCA_036337375.1 Planctomycetota bacterium
ACTCACAGTCACTGCAGATCTCTTGTGGGCGTAGGACTCACGGCGGGGTCTCGTGTCGATGCCGCTGTTTTGGCGGGTGCGTTCCTCCTCCCATTATTGCTAAGCTTCCTTGTTGCGGTCGCGTTGGCATCGTTGTTGTACCTGCTGTTTAGATGGCTGCGATGCCGCTTCGGAATTTCGGAGCAGACTTGTTTCTGTGTTGGGTCGGAATCGATTGATGTGGTATCGATCCTCCGCCAAACGGCTGCATTCTCGCGTGTTGAACAGCGTTCGCCGCCGTTAATTTTCAGGCTCTTCTGCGGGCTTGAATGAATTCTGGCTGATCGGATTTTGTCGGATTGCTGTGGTTCGAAGCTTCCGCCTCACAGTACAATCGTCGGTCCCGTCCAGTTCTTTGGGTGTCGCCTGTGAATGCCGTCACTAGGTTTCGTCAGTTGGGTCGTCCCATCGTAATTGCCAGTTTCTTGCTGGTGCTGGTCGGCTTGATGGCGGTTGCCCGTGCCGAGCGACTTGCCGGAACAGACAGCCGTCTGTTTCAGCAACAAATCGTCTTCGCCATCATGGCGGTGATTGCCCTCTGGGCCGTGACTTTGCCGTCCTATCGCGTCCTGGGGCGTTGGAGTTACGCGATGTTGGCGTTGGCGGTGCTGTTGCTGATAGCCGTTTATTTTTTTCCTAAGATCAATGGTGCACACCGTTGGATTCGAATTGGCCCGGTCGGCTTGCAGCCATCCGAGTTCGCGAAAGTCGCTTTCGTGCTCGCCCTGGCACGGTGGTTGATGTACCGGGAAAATTATCGGCGGCTGCGTGGACTTTTCATGCCGATGGTATTGACGTTTGTGCCCGTGTTGCTCATCTTGCGCGAACCGGATCTTGGTACGGCGATCATTTTTTTGCCCGTGTTGTTTGTGATGTTGTATGCAGCGGGCGCGCGAGGTCGCGATTTGGCCGTGGTCGGACTGTGCGGCGTGTTGATGTTGCCTGTACTTTGGTCGCAAATGAGCCGCGAGCAGAAATCGCGAGTTTCGGCGGTCTTCTCGCAAACGGAACCTGGCGAAAGCCCGAGCGACGACCACTTTCATCTGCACCGCTCAAAACAAATATTTGCGATGGGTGGCGTCTGGGGTACGTGGTTGTCGGGCGACGGGGAATCATACCCGCGGCGATACGTCGTGCCCGCAGCCGCAACAGACTCGATTCTGTGTGTGATCGCAGAGCGATATGGCCTTTGGGGAGTTGCCTTGACGCTGCTGCTTTACGGCATTGTGGTCTGGCGTTGTTTGGCCGTTGCCCGGTCAACACAGGAGCCGTATGGGCGGTTAGTCGTGGTTGGCATCGCCGCACTGATAGGAATCCAGGTGCTGATCAACGCCGGTATGATGGTCGGGCTTTTGCCGATCACAGGATTGTCGCTGCCACTGGTGAGCTATGGCGGCTCGGGCATGTTGGCGGTAACCATGGCGGTTGGAGTTGTAATCAACGTCGAAATGCGGCCCGGCTATGAAGTCGCCGGCGAACCGTTTCGATTTTCCGCTCGACGCAAAGCGGCCTGACGCTTTCCGGCCAAATCAACACACCGGCGACGATCATTTAATGGCGTTGACAATAAAACCGTCGCAGACGCCGTATCCTTCATCGAGTCAGCAGCTTTAAGAGAACGCACCCGCAACTTGGCGAAAAAAATTATGCACTGATGCCCTGCGTCAGCATCATAAATGCGGTTTCCAGGTTAATTTCTTCTTCTCTGAAGAGGTTCAACTTGACCCCCGCTTCGATCAGAGTGGACGCCAAATCAGAATAGTCTTCGACGTCTTCGATCAGTGTGACCGTCAGTCCACTTTTTTCTTGTTCGACGCGTTCGACGCTGGGGTGATCGTCGAGCAACTTTGCCGCCGCGTCCGCGCGGTCTGTAACCACGATCTGCAAAACGATTTGTCGACGGATTTGCTGCATGACGTCGGCCACGCTCGCGTTGACGATCATCTGGCCCTTTTCGATGATGCCCACCTTGTTACAAATGTCTGCCAGTTCTGGCAGGATGTGGCTGGAAACCATAATCGTCTTGCCCATTCCGCCTAACCGCTTGATAAGCTCGCGCATCTTGATCCGTGCGCGAGGATCAAGGCCACTGGCCGGTTCGTCCAGCAATAATACCTGCGGTTCGTGCAGCAGCACGCGCGCCAATCCAAGCCGCTGAGTCTGGCCCCGAGACAGCGTATTGGCGAACTCATCTCGCTTGAATGCCAAATCGACCAACTCCAGCACCTCGTCGCATACCTCGCGGCGACGTTTGCCACCGATACGATAACTCGCCGCAAAGAATTCGAGATATTCGATCACTTTCATATCGTCATACACGCCAAAGAAATCCGGCATGTACCCGACCAACCGTCGAATCTCCCTCGGTCGCGTGTAAATCGAATGGCCGCAGACGTACGCTTCGCCCCAAGTTGGATCGAGAAGCGTTGCCAGCATTCGCATCGACGTTGTCTTCCCGGCGCCGTTGGGACCTATAAAACCGAAGACATCGCCCGTCTCCAGGCGCAGATCCAGCTGTTTCACGGCGAAAAACTCGCCATACTTTTTGGTTAAATCTTTGGTTTCAATCACGATGAAAATGTCTGCGTTATTGGGCGGCACGCCGCCAGGGTTTACTGATGGTCAATGGAAAACACGAAACGATAAACCGTGTAGTGTAGACCATCGCCACCATTGATTGCCTGATCATCTCGTGAAATAGTCACTGCGGGCTCTTCTGTCGTCCCCAGAAGAATCGCTTTTCCTGTGTGCAACAGATGTGTGAAATCAACGTGCGACTGGTAATTGTTTGCAAGCGGTGTAAAACTGTCACCACCGGTGGCGTGATAAAACATCATCCGCGAGAGCACCCGGGCGGGATTCATTCGCTGCTGGTTCGTTTCGATACGCCAATCACCGACGCTGGTCAGGTACGTGTTGACGGTGCGAATGGTTGTTTTCCGTTTGTTGATGGCGATGGTCTGACCGGGATCAATCGTGCCGACCGTGTAGGTCCAACGATCGTAGAGCAATACGCACTTCGACAGGCGGACCCCTAAACGGTTTGTAATGGTGCCCTCCAAAGTTTGCTCGGAGTTCGTTTTGGAAATTGCGAGATTCGTGTCGATTCGCGCCGATGTCGATCCGGTCGCCCGGATGCTCAGGTTCTTTGTTGACCATACTTGGATCGGCAAGCCAGCGATCGCGTTAAAGTGATTGTCGTAGCCGTATATGGCGTCAAAACGCGGAGGAGGAGCGGACGATTCCATGGCACCGAGCGCGCGTCCGGGAACACCAGACCAGGACAGCAAACCCCCCCTGCTTTGCGTTGCCGCATCCACGTCCCCCGCGTCTGGCAACCGGCAGTCAAAGCCGATGTCGTATGCGGACGTCTTCGGACTGAACATGCACGCCCAACTGGTGCTGCGATAGCGGGTCGTCTGTTGATCTACGTCCACCAGATCAACCTGGTTTACGACGACTCGTTCGCTCTTGCTGCTGGACGCCATCCAATAAGCCCCCGTGCATGCAGCGATGACAACAAGTGGGAAAGAAATCCATGTCCATTCCATTCGCCCGACGTATCGCTTCAAAAGGAAATAGTCTGCAGGGCCAATTAACGCGATGTAAACTGCCGCTAGAAGAAAAAAAACAATAACCGGAAATTGGCCGATATTGTGATGTTGGAATTGCCCGAGCGCTGCACGCAATTGGCCTGACAGATCGTTGTAACCGAGATTTGAAAGTTCGCCGGAATGCTTGCCGGCATCCGTCGATATAACGGCATCTGGGCGAAAGCAATCCAGTATCAGATTCCGCGTGCCGTCCCACGCAGCGAAGGCATCCGATTCGAGATCGACGGCGATAAAAAACATCTCACCAAATCCCGATGAAGCCCTGACGACGGTCGGCAGGTCTCCCGGATTAACACCTTCGTGGGCGAGAATTCGGCCCCTCGTATTGGTCAATCGTGCGATGTGAAATCCCAGCGGACGGCCAAGTTCGTCTTCGTGTTGGAGGGCCTTGTTCGACCTGGCGAATATTTCCAGTTGGTTCATTCGCGGCAGTGTCGCGGAGCTCTCGAAGCGTCCGGGCGTCAATTCACCTAGGGGTGAGTTCAGTTCGAATAGGTCTTTGTCGCCGGCATCCGCCGACAGCACAAATCGCCCGCCGTTGTCGATCCATTGTCGCAAGGGTCGCCAGACGGAAGGTCGCAGGCAAAGTTTCCTCGCGGCAGGCCGGCTTGTTGACAAATAGGCTAAGCTGATGCCGTCGTACCCGTACCATTGTCCGGGCAATTGATCGATGTCGGCCATCTGTACGACGACAATTTCTCCGGATCTTTTCGCTTCCCGGGATGCGAGGGCCCCGGTCAACGACGGTGAGTCACCGATTGTGAGCACCAGATGTGTATCGCTTGGCAGTGGTCGAAATGCGGCGAGGTCAAACGTTCGGTGGTCAAGCATGCGTTGGCCGTCACGCAAAATAACCTCAATCACGCCAGTTAAACGGCCAATTTTGGTAAACATTTCGAGTTGGAGGTTCCCATCTGCTTCGACGAGAGAATTTGCGGGTACTGCCGTTGTCGTGCGGCTGCCAACGCCGTCGTTATCGGGAACAATGAGATCGACGCGCAGTTGTGCGGCTGTCGCTGTGCCGCAAGAAATCGTTGCGCGAACCGGTGTCCAGTAACCGACCTTGAACCGCCCGGCGAATCCGAAGGAAAGTGATTGAATATTTGGCTTCGTCGTGTTTTTCGTCGCTTCTTCGCTTGCTTGCAGGCTGATGGTGCCTGCAAGCAGGCACACCGCCATGTTGATCGCGGTGCGAAAAGGTTTTGAGATTCGCTGTTCGCGGCGTGGGGTCATGGCTTTTCCGCGTCGTCGCAGCGACAGATTAGGTGGCCACAACCGGGACATCCTGAACCGTACTTGCGGGTAACGGCTTCTTCGAGATCAACTCCGGTGATATTTGCGATGGTAGCCAGCCAGGCAAATACATCGGCGAATTCCTCCAACATTTCCTCGTGCTTACCGCCGCGCAGGGCCGTGGCAAGTTCGCCAAATTCTTCGACCAGCCACATAAATGTGCCTTCCACACCGCGGGCCGCATCCTTGTCGTAATACATTTCGCGGATCAGGTCTTGAAAGCCGCGCAGCGTAACCTGGCCTTCGGTCGGGAGATTTGTCGATTCGTTCGAGTTGGTTGTCACTTCTTGAGACTCTCCAGTAACACGTCCGCCCCCGGATAGTCGGGGTCTAATTGCAATAGCTCTTCGAGCGCCTTGATTGCCTTCTCTTTTTGCTCGGCTTCTACGCACGCATCCGCTAGAGCAAAACGAAGTCCTAACTGCTTCGGCTTCAACTCGATCGCGATGTCGTACTCTTTGATTGCCTGATCGTACTCTTTCATTTCGACCGCAACCTGAGCGAGTGTGAGGTGGGCATCAACATCCAATACGTCGATTTGCAGAGCTTGGTTCGACCAGTTGGCGGCGGCGGCATAATCTTCCGCAGCCAGCGCTATTTGCGAGAGTTTCTTGCGGACGGTTAAGTCGTCGGCGTCCGCTTCGGCCATCGACGTCAAAATTGGGGTCAGTTTCCCGGATTCGCCCGATTTGATGTAAACACGGGCCAGCAGTTTGATCCACTTGTCATTACCGGAGAATTTATCGCGGCCAAGTTCGTAGAGTTCGGCGGCTTCCGAAAATTGTTTTGCCTTGTATTTCAAACCTGCCAAAAGCTGTAGCAAATTCTCCTGTGGAGCATCTCGATCGAGCGCCTTTTCTAGTTTTTCGACCACACCGTCGTTGTCACCGATCAACATTTGTAACCGCACCTGCACGTAGATGGACGCCTGGTGCTTCGGATTGATCTTCAGGGCCTTGCTGGCGAGGCTTCCGGCTTTCGGGTAGGCCTTGCGCCGTAAATACTCCATCGCCAACCGGGCCATTGAATCCGCATTTCCGGGATTGTCTTCAATCGCCTTTTCAAGCTCGACAAATGACTTTTCCGCGACGGCCTCCCTCGCCGGTGCGAGATCGCCGACGACTTTTTCAACGAACTTCGTATAGCCTTTTTCGAACTCGTCGATCGTGACGCCAAAACCGCGCTGGATCGCGGCGGGCGTGTCAAGATTGTCGGCATAGCCGGCCAGCATCTTCGCCAACGCATCCTCGCCGAATTGCTCTAGCATGTATTGGGCGTAAAGTTCGGCTTGACAGTACGCCATCTGCCAATCTTCACTGCTCGACGGGCGGATAAAACCAAGATTGATCGTGTCGAGATTAAAACTCTTTCCGGCCGGTACGCGCCGCGCGAGCATTTGATTCCAGCTTTGCGGCCGCGGGTAGCCTTCGTTATAAACCGCCAGTGCTTCGGTAAACCAATGCGGAATCGTGAAATTCGTCTGCTGCAGGTTCACGACATGGACGAACTCGTGCTTGACAACGCGTGCCCAGTTGAACTTTTGGTCCATGGCACTCGGTGAAACCATCGCGACCATCTTGCCTGCGCATGCACCGATCGTGTGTATGTGGGGTAGTCCTACCATGCGGGCGCTGAACCAGCCGTGGCCGCCGGTATTCCTGGCTTTGTTGAACACTTCAAATAGCGATTTCTCTTTTGGGTAGTAGCCGAGCTGCTCGCAGACCGTCGGATAGACTTCTTCGAGATAGCTGGCGATATAGCGGGCCTGAATTTTGTCGTGCTTCGGATCGAACCGCACAAGGAAATGTTCGGTTTCCAGCGTTTCATAGGAATCAAGCACCTCGAGCACTTCGAGGCTGTTCTTGATCCGAACATTGCCGAAATCAACCTCGAACGCTTTTTCGAGTTGTGCGCGGGCCTCTTTTTCTTCGCCGAGCCGCATCTGAACCATTCCAAGATTGCCATATGCGGCGGTCAACTCGGGCATGACACGAATCGCTTCACGGTAGTAATATGCCGCTTGTGGATAGCGCCGCAACGCGTCGAGGCTGTCGGCGAGCGCTTCATAGAAACCGCCCGCGTGCGGGTTGCGACCGGTCACGTCATCGATCAAGGCGGCGATCCGCGAACCTGGAACGGGTTTGTCCAGTCCGTCCACGCAACCGCGCACGGCGGCTAGTCGGCCGAGCGTCGCCTCTGCGATTGGATTCAATTTCAGCGCGGCTGCCAGGGTTTTTTCTGCTTTCGCCGGCTGAAAATTGGCGAGCTCGACGTCGGCTTCAAGCTGCCGCGCGGCCAGTAGATGCGGATTAATTTTCTGCGCCCGCCCGATTGCCGCGCGGACCTTCTCCAACTCGTATTTCTGCAGCGCCAACTCGGCGATTGCGGCGTAAACTTCGGCCGCCTGCGGGTTGATCTTCAACGCGGCCTGGAATTCCTTCTCGGCGGCGGCCTGATTGTGCTTTTCTAGAAACAACCGCCCCGCTTCGAGGTGCGCCCGCCAGTAGTTTTTTTCCTGACTCAAAATGTCCGGATAGAGTTCGTTGACCAGAAAGTCAAACTGATCGTGGACGCGGTTCCAACGCGCGAACTGCGCGGCGGCCGCACCGATCCGTTGCAGATCATCCGGATCGGTCAGTTCGTCCGTGGCATTGTAAAAGTCGATAAACCATTTATACGCTTTCTCGGCCTCGTCGATGCGGCCGGAGAGTCGGTGCATTTCGGCCTTGACCCATCGCGCGGCCGTTTGGTTTTCGTCGATCTCCAGCGCTGCGTCGGCCCACTTCTTCGCGGCACCATAATCACCACGGTTCAGCGCGAGGTCGGCCAATAGGCCCGCAGCGGTGGCGCCGACCTTTTCTTTGGCCACCAGTTTTCGAAGCCGTTCGATGGCCTCCTTGTATTTGCCGGTGGCGATGTCGCAGCGGGCGATGCCAAGCTCAGCGGCGAGCGAGCCTTTTTGGGCCGCATAAACTTCCCTCGCCTCGGCATATTTTCCGGTTAAGAATAGCTGTCTGGCCTGGCCTGGTTTCGCGGCCTGGCCACGCGCGGCCGCAGGCCCGGCGCACAGTAGTGCAACGAACAACTTGATCAGAATACTCTGTGACCGCGCCTTGGCCATGTTTCCGCAGATTCGCGATCCCCGTCGGATGGCGGTTAAAGGAAACCACTTATTTTCAATTTACGGTATCGAAACTGTGGTTAGGAATCAAGCCGAACCGACCGCGCGGTGTGAACCACGCGAGTCACTCGGTGTCGGCCATATCCGACAGTTGTACCATCGAACGATTCTGTTCTTTTTCAAGAAACGTGCGGCCGTACTTCACGTTAACATGGTCCCACGGTAGACGATCATTCAATTCGTAGGGCTCGTGGATCGTCTGCTCGACGTTGATCCCGGCATCGGCCAGCGCTTGCCACCAGCGGTCGGCGTCGAAACATTCTGACCAACTGTCCATCCGCGCACCGCGGCGCCACGCCAATTCGATCGCATCGGCCATACGCCGGTCGCCCCGACTGAGTGCGGCTTCCAGCAGGCTCGTCTCCACGTCGTGACACTTGAGCTGCACGGCCCGGATACGGCACTTGCTGCGCAAATACTTGTGTGCCCAGCGGAGATACTCCCGTCGCTGCATGCCGTTCCATTGATAAGGCGTATGCGCTTTGGGTACGAAGTTCGATACGCTGGCTGTGACTTTGGCAAACCGCCCTAGTTCGTCCTTTCCGATCCTGGCGATCGTTTCCGCCATTTCGATGATACCGTCCAAATCGACTTCGCGCTCGCCGGGCAGGCCGCACATGAAATAGAGTTTCACGCTCTGGTAACCGTTCTGAAACGCGACGCGGCAGCCATCATAGAGATCCTGATTTGTGATCTTCTTGCGAATCTGTTCGCGCATGTCATCGCGGGCGACCTCGGGCGCCAATGTCAGGCTGCTGCGGCGACCGGTGTGGATCAGTTTCGCCACGCTCTTGAGTTGTTCGTTCACGCGCAGGCTCGGCACGGCGATGTTGACACCCAGTGGGCGAAAAACTTCCTGCATGCGGCGGACGAGTTTCTCGAACTGCGGGTAGTCGCTGGTTGACAGCGAAAGCAAAGAAATCTCGTTGTATCCCGTATTGCGATACGACTCCAATGCCGCCTGGACAATGGTTTCGACCGCTCGAACTCTCAACGGCCGTTTGATCACGGTACTTTGGCAGAAACGGCATTGCCAAGGACAGCCGCGCATGATTTCGATGGCGATGCGATCGTGGATGCATTCGGTAAACGGCACGATGGGTCTGGTTGGCAAAGGGATCGAATCCAAATCACTGATGACCGACGGCTCGATTGTCTCGGGCACGTCCGAACGTGTACGGTTAAGCGCCGCGTAGCGGTCCGTTTCGAAATATTCCGGCTCGTAAAATCGCGGTGCGTAGGCGAACGGTAATTTTGCGGCCAGACGAGCCAGCATTTCTTCGCGTTGGCGACGCCCTCCGCTACCGGTCCGAAAGCTTCCGTCCGGTTGTCGGCAGCCGTCACGCAGTGCGAGCCACTGATCGCAAATCAGAGGCAGCGAGGGCTCGCCGTCTCCGGTGACCGCCAAATCGACAAACGGTGCGACCGGCTCGGGGTTTTGCGTGCAGGGGCCTCCGGTCACGATCAGCGGATCGGCCATCGTCCGTTCGGTCGCGCGCAACGGAATTCCACCCAAGTCCAACACGGTCAGCATATTGGTATAGCAGACCTCATATTGCAGCGTGATGCCGATCACATCGAAATCACAGAGTGGTGTGAAAGATTCGAGGCTATATAGCGGCAGTTCGCTGCGCCGCAACTCTTCCTCCATATCCGTCCACGGAGCGAATGCACGCTCACACACCCAATCGTGGCGGGCGTTCATCAGGCTATAGAGTACCTGCAGCCCATGATGGCTCATGCCGATGGTGTAGGCGTCGGGAAAGACCAGGCACAGCTTGCCGTTAACCTGCGCATGGTCCTTGCGCACGATATTCAACTCGCCCCCCAGGTACTGAGCGGGCATCTGCACCCGCGGCAGAATACGAAGGACGCGATCTTTCAAAGAGTCGTGTTTGGGAGGCGGTCTGCGATCCATACTTTGGATTATGACAAATTCATAGCAGTTGAAGTAGCGGAAACGCGGGGGCGACCTTTATTCGAGCTTCGGGCCGCCCTAGAATATGCAATTTCAAAGGCAGCAAGGCGAGATTTGTCATGTCCGAATTTCTGACCGTGGCCAAAGTTGGCGATATCAAAGAAGGCCAGGCTGCGACATTCGCGGTCGGCGACCGCATGGTGGCGGTATTTCTGAATAACGGCCAGTACTCGGCGATCGATGATGTTTGTCCTCATATGGGTGCGTCGCTCGGTACGGGGTTCGTCGAAGACGGAATCGTCACCTGCCCTTGGCATGCGTGGCATTTCAAAGTTTGTGACGGGACATGGGTCGATAACCCAAAGTTGAAAGTTGATTGCTTCGAAGTCCGGGTTGAAGGTGAAGAGATTCAAGTGGGGGCTAAGAAGATCCCGCCGCCCGAGCAGTCCGATGATACTGCGTAAGCGGCGGCGATTGTTATCCCTCGTCTCTCGGTCTCTCACAACGAAAGACTGCCGCCAGGCGCTAGCACCACCGGTTCCGCGTCGGTTTCGGCTCTCACCTTCTCTGCCCACGCATCCACATCCTGCTCGATCGGCGGCCACGTGTTGTAATGAAAGGGCAGGACGCGTTTGGGTTGCAACATCTTCACCGCTTCGATGGCGTCGTCGGGGCCCATGGTGAAGTGGTCGCCAATCGGCAGCACGGCCAATTCCAATCCCGCCCGCCCGATCAGTTGCATGTCCAGAAACAATGCCGTGTCGCCCGCGAAATAGACGTTGCCGTCTGCAAATGTAACCAACAACCCGCCGGCAATTCCGCCGTACGAGCCGTCGGGAAGCTGCGAACTGTGGACTGCCGGCGTTATCTTTGTTCGGCCGAACGGCAGATCGACGGCACCGCCGAGATTCATGCCGATCGCATTTTCCACGCCGTGGTTCTTTTCAAACCATTCAGTGATCTCAACACAGCCGACGATTGTGGCCTTGGTCCGATTCGCAATCGCGGCCACGTCGCCGACGTGGTCGAAATGGCCGTGCGAGATCAAAATAAAATCGGCATCGATGTCGTCGGCGTTGGCGGATGCGGCCGGATTGTCGGTTAGAAAAGGATCGATCAGGATCGTATGATCACCGGTTTTAATTTGAAAGCTGGCATGTCCGAGAAAGTTGATTTCAGTTGCTATGGTGAAACTCCTTCAGGAAGTGGCTGCGAGTGAGTTATTCCCCTTCGCTCGGGAGGGGCAATTTTTGGAATCCGAGAGTATCAGGCGCCGGCCTTTTTCCTTCCGCAGTCATTCCCAACGAGGGCAGTCGGCGTGAAGGTGTGCCGCAATTGTGCGATGACGTCATTGCTCTGTAAAGCGGTCTCTTAAAGTCTTTTCCATGTTTCGTTTGTACGCTTCAACGCCCGGTTGACCGTAGGGATTGACGCCGATCATGCGGCCTTCGACGACAGTGGCTAACATCATCATTTGAAAGAACTGGCCCATCGAGTATTCGTCGAGCGCCGGCAACTCGATTGTCGCCGTGGGCCGGCCGGCGTCCTCGTATGCTGCGTTTGTGCCATCGATAGCAGCGTCCAAGATGTCGCCGACGGTCGCTTTTTTTAACCAATCCAGTTCATCGTGGTTCCCGTATTGCGTCTCTCCAACTTCAATCGACTTTTCGGAGTTCAAATTTTTGACGATGACGTTGGTAATCAGCTTGTCCCGCCGCCCCTGTTGGTGTTGTTGGCCGCGTGAATGCAAGTCGCGCGTGGTAACGGCGGTGATGGGCGTCGCGCCGGCCGTTTCATTTTTTCCGAGACTTTCCGACAGCAGTTGGTCGTACCAGAAACCGCCCGCTTCCAGCCGCCGGCTCCAAACGGAAAGCACCCGAATCGTTGCTCCTCGCGTTTCCAGCAAGTGCGAGACACCCGCGTAGGCGAGTACCGGGTTATCTTCGACGGCAATCTCTTTGTCGAAGAATCGGGCCGTCATGTCTCGGGCTCCTTCGAGCAACTTTTCAATATCGAGCCCCATCAATGCAGCGGGCAGCAAGCCCACGGGCGACAGCACTGAGAATCGCCCTCCCACGCCGCGGGGTACCTCAAACATAAACGAGTCTTCGTTGCAGCCGATGCCCTCGGTGGCCAATTTGAATAGTTTGCTTGCAGGCTCTGTGATTGCGGCAACCCGCCGAGCCGCATGGTCACGGCCAACTTGACGTAGAAAAACTCGTAACGCGACCGCCGTCTCACGGGTTGCTCCGCTCTTGCTGATCACGACGATGCCGCACCGCCCCGCCCTGCCCTGTTGCGATGTCCGCGATTCGAGCAAGTCGATCAAGCCCTGCAT
>JAYZEI010000164.1:0-31795 GCA_036337375.1 Planctomycetota bacterium
TTGGATGTCCTTGGTGATCTGATGGTCGAAGATGGTCGTGATGAGTTGTTTGGGCCGCGGTATCTCGGCATAGAGAATTGTCGAATTGGGCAACAGGTCCGCAGCCACGATCTCGTCAGCCCGCCCCTTAGAAGTCGCCGGTGCGACGGACAGAAAAAACGCCGTGCAACCAAGCAGGAGGCATTTAGCGGAAGAGGTGAGAGTCTGCATTTCGAAACCTCGATTGGTGAGTAGAGCTCAATTGGTGGGTAGAATACGCCGACTAAATTGACGGCAAAAGCGTTTTTGCATGTGGGCGATTTCACGATACAGGAAACGGCTCCCGTGTTCCTTCAAGGCTATTTGGATATACGCTAGAATCGATTTCGTGATTACCTTGCGGTGGCCAAATTTCTGCGTGTCGTGTGACCGGTCCGAATATTAGTCGTTTCTCGAAAAGCTCTGATGCGCTGCAAGTAATAAAGTATACCTGATGACTGCTTGGCAAAGTTGACGAGGAAGTCGGGTCGACCCATCGACGATGTCTAAAGCGGTGGTCGACCGAGGCGAAATTATACGCGGTATCCGCGTCCTTAAGAACGGCGTGCGGTCGTCTGTTCTGGCGAGCCGTTTAGTGGCTCATGCTTCGATCAAGTCGATATATGCGGTCTCGATTAGGTCGGCCGGTGTGATGCCGAGCCTCTGTACGAATTCGTTGGCAATGGCCTCGCCGTCGGCGGTCGGCTGGTTGCTCCGCATAACAACTTCCAACTCGATGAAATGCCCGAGCTGCTCGACTTCGTCCAGGTGGATACGCGTTTGCCCGGCTAGAAATAGCCAGCGCCGCTTTCGCACTTCGCCGCGAATGCCAAGTGATGCGGCCAGTGCGCGGCGCATCGATTCGGGATCGGGGACGGTGGCCAGAGTGTACGAAGACACCTTGGGCGTAGCCTGATTCGACCGCGCGTATTGAATCAACTGACCGTTGCCGTCTGCGAATTCGCGAAGTTTCAGTCGCCCGTGCGGTGCGTTGAAAAAGGTGTCGCGTTGGACAATCAGTTCCGAAGGACCGTCGGAGATTTCGTCCGCCAGCGCCTTTTGCCGCCGGAAATCAACCGAACGTGCTTTGATTTCAACGTTGCTCGGCATCCCTAGGTGGCGGGCCGTTGTCCCGCCGCCTTGCGGTCGTTGGCGGTCCGGCGGATTTTATCGGTCACCTCGACCGGGTCGGCGCCTTCCTCGGCGACCTGTTTTAAGGGTCCGAAAAATCCAGCAGCCTGTTTGAGCGTGACCTGGAAATACGAACGAAATTCGTCGGCCTGAATGCCGCCCCTCGGCTGAAATGGTACGACAAAGCGATAATACGGCAGCCGATTCTCATGGTTGATCGCGAAACCGGGAATTGCCAGCGCGTGATTCAGCCGCATCATGGCCGTTTCGACCGACTTGACCCGCTCTTCGGGGACTTCCATCGGCATCGATTGAATGAATTGCACCACACCGTCGCGGGCCTGCCAGCGAATGATCATGACCCCATCCAAATCCCTGCGTCTGGTGGGGATGCGAATGGATTGATTTTTGTTGTCGGCTTGATGCAGCACGGAATCGCCGTTGAGCACTTCGAGGACATCCTGGTAAGAAGTTAGAAGCTTAGGCTCTTTTTCCGGTTCTTGTCCGACCGCAGCAATGGGAACGACGGCGAATGAGAGCCAGACCGGCAGAATTTGAAACAGAATCGGCGTTCGCGACATGGTGCACCCCGCGCAAAAAACGGAATCGGTCACTGGCCATCATCATAGCGGATTTGAACGAAGCCGCCACGAATTTGTCGCCTATTTTGGGGACGGAAAAATCACGTTTCCGAATAGTTGTTGCGTAGACTAAACTTAGGAACGAAACGGAGATGGGTAGCTCGCGTGGCTGCCACGCCCGCAGGCTGAGGTCTTCACGGTCGCGTTCGCTCTGCGTTCAGTGGGGCCGCTTTGCTGGGCAGGCGATGTGGAGACGGACTTAAGAGGAGCCGGTGTGAAGACAATTGATGTGTTATTCGAGGAGCAGCGAGCGTCGGTGGAAGAAATCGCCGGTCGTGCTGGTATGGAAGAGGAGCGGGTTTATGCAATCGCAGTCGGTCGCTGGACACCAAGTCCGGCTGAACGGACAAAAATTGCTGCAGCTTTCGGCGTGGAGGTTGAGTCGATTAGTTGGGGCCACTCGATCAGCCCCAGGAACATCCGTTACCACCGCTTCGGACTGGAGGAGGATTTCAACCGATGACACTCAGCGTGGCGGAATTGTGCCAGCAACAAAAGATTACGACTGAGCAACTGGCCGAGCAGTCGGGTTTGGAGTGCCAACGGGTGTTGGCGATCGTGATGGGCCGCTGGACTCCCAAGCCAGAAGAGCGCCAAAAAATTGCGTCTGTGTTTGGGCTGTCAGTCGACGAGATCACCTGGGGGCACAAAACGCCGATCCAGCACATCTACGGACATGGGCCGGGTTAAGGCGGTGGACGGGAGGAGATACGGTGTTCCCGGCAACGCGGGCGATCACATGACGCGATCGGCTGCCCAGGCGTAGCGGCGACCGGTTTTAAACTGTTTGTAATGTTTGTCCGTCGGCTCGTGGATGAGTTCGCGCTTGTAGGCGGCGTTGACGTTGTCCAGGATCGCAGTGATCTCTTTGTCTGCGAAACCGATGCCGGTGATTTCGAAGAAATCCTGGTTCACGTCGAACACGGCAAACCGGTCAGGCCAGACCCGCACGAATCGCAGTTGCCGCAACTCGCTCCGGGTCCGCTTGAGGAACTGCAGAGCTTCGTCGAGTTTGTCTTCGCCGTACGCAAACGTAGCTATTGCGGTTGTCATTTCAATTGAAGTTGTTCTGTTGTTTGCAGGGATGCCAGCTTCTCAGTTGTGGCGGACGTGCAAAACCAAAACAGTCCGGGCCGCACCAAAAACTCGCACAACGTTGATGTGACAAGTCCGCCGACGATGACCGTGGCAACGGGAAATAAAATTTCCTTGCCGGGTAAATCGCCGCCAATCACCAGCGGCAATAATCCAACACCTGTGGTCAGGGTGGTCATCAGCACTGGCGCGAGGCGATCGAGGCTGCCTTTTAGAATCATTTGTTTGGTAAAACCGTGCTCGGGAGCCAAGTCCAAGTACGTGGACGTTAGCAGCAGTCCATTGCGGATAGCGATCCCCCCCAACGAAATAAAACCGACCATGCTGGCCACGGAAAGATCTTGTCCGGTGACAACCAGCGCGAATACACCGCCGATAAACGCTGCTGGAAGTGCAAACAGCAACTGCAGTGCGATACCGAAGGACTGGTACGTTGCATAGAGTACGACCAGGACAATCGCCAACGCTAATAAGCTGAGCCAAAGAATTCGTTGCGTCGCCGTTCGCTGCGCCTCGAACTGGCCGCCCATCACGACGAAGTACCCTTCACCTTTAGGCCAGTTTTTGACTTCCTGTTGAATGCGGCGATCGATTTCGGCGACGGTGCTGGCTAGGTCGCGTTCGTCGGTGTTGACGCGGACGACGATACGTCGCCGCGCATTCTCGCGGTTGATGGTGCTGGGGCCTCCGCTATCGTAGATGTTGGCGACTTCGGAAAGCGGAATTCGCGTGCCGTCCGGTAAATCCAGAGGCATCCGCTTCAGGGCGTCGATGTCTCGTCGATACTGCTCCTGCAGCCGTAGCAATAAATCGAATCGCCGCTCACCTTCGAACACTTCGGTCACAATTTTTCCGTTCATCGCAGTCTCGACGAAATCCTGCACGAATCGCGTTGAGATACCGTAAACGGCCAGATGATCTCGGCGGACATCGATTCGCAGGTGCGGTACGATCCGCTGCATTTCAACGACCGGATCGTGGATACCTTCGACATCTGCAATCGCGGCCCGGATTTCGTGGGCCTTGCGCCGCAGCGTGGCCAAGTCATCGCCAAAAACCTTGATGGCAACCTGTGCGGTAACTCCCGACAGCAGATGGCTGATCATGTGCGCGATCGGTTGCTGTACTTCGGACTGGGCGGTGGGAACCCGCTTGGCCGCCTGGTCCAGGGCATCAACAATTTCAGTGCGCGACATCCGGCTGTTCGGGTTGAGCGTCATCACGTACTCGCTGACATGCACGCCCATGATATGCTCGTCCAGTTCCGCGCGGCCTGTTTTGCAGGTGAAGTTGCGGATCGGTCCGTCTGGATTGTCCTCGGACTCCAGCAGTGTTGCAAATTGCTGATCAGCCAATTGGCTGATTTCTCGACTGGCGTTCAGCGACACGCCGGGTTGGGCGTAGAGGTTGACCTGTGCTGCACCCTCGTCGAACGGTGGCAGAAAATTGATGCCCATGCGAGACAAACGCAATCCGCTGCCAATCAGTCCCACGACGACACAGGCCAGGATCACGGACAGCCCGACACGGTTCATGCTGAATCGAATTACCGGTGAGGCTATCTGTTTCAAGCCACGCAGCACGAATCCGTCCCTCGCGCGAATCGTTGCTCTGGCCTTGGGCAGTAGATATTTTGAGAGCACGGGTGTCACGGTTAGAGACACGACGGTTGATGCGAGAATGGCTACGATGTACGCGATGCCCAAAGGGGTAAACAAGCGGCCTTCGATGCCGGACAGAAAGAATAACGGCGAGAAGACGACAATCACCATCACCGTACTGACGACGATCGCGCTGCGGACTTCGACGCTGGCGTCAAAAATTATCCGCAGCACAGGCCGTGGATTGTCCGATTGCGAATTCTCTTTGAGGCGACGAAAGATATTTTCGACATCGACGATCGCATCGTCCACCAGTTCGCCCAGGGCGACCGCCAGCCCGCCCAGTGTCATAACATTGATCGACATGTCGAACCAGCGAAATACCAGCGCCGTGATCAGGATCGAAAGCGGAATTGCAGTCAAAGTGATGAACGTCGTACGGAAGTTAAGTAGAAACAAGAACAGCACAACCACGACTAAAATCGATCCGTCACGCAGCGCTTCGGCGACGTTGCGAACGCTGTAATCGATGAAGTTTCGCTGCTGATAGAGTGTTGCGTCGATGACAACGTCGCTTGGCAACGACGATCGCAGTTCAACGACGGCCTGGGTGATTGCGCTGGTCAGCTCGCGGGTGTCGGCGGCTGGGTGTTTTTGAATTGTCAATACAACGGCCGCTCGGCCATTGACCGACGAGTCGCCGCGTTTGATTTGGGCGCGTTCGTGAATTTGGGCGACGTGAGCGAGCAGTACGGAACGTCCGGGCATCGCTTTGACGACGATTTGTTTCAGGTCGCGCAGCTCGTTGCGGGTCGTCAACTGTCCGACGCCGCGGACGAGTAACTCTTGCGAACTGCGCTCGATGTAGCCGCCGGTTACGTTTAGGTTGCTGTCGCGAATGGCTTGTTCGACGTCGTTCAGTGAAACCTCAAATTTATGCAGGTCGTGCGGGTTCACAAGCACATGAAACTGCTTGCGTCCGCCACCCATCGTGATGACTTCCGACACACCCTCAATCGACCGCAGACGCTGAGCCACGACCCAGTCCGCGTGCGTCCGCAGCGCCAGCGGATCGGTTTTGCCGTCTTCACTCCACATGCCGATCATCATGATCTGGCCGAGCAATGACGACATGGGGGCCATGTACGGCTCAATTCCCTCGGGCAGTCTGTTTTGCGCGCTGGCGATTCGCTCTTGGACAATTTGCCGCGCCGTGAAGATATCCATGTTCCAGTCGAATTCGATGTCGATTTTGGAAAATCCGACATCCGATTGGCTGCGGACCGCGGTCACGCCGGTCGCCCCGGTAACGGACGTTTCCAGCGGATAGGTAACGCGCCGTTCGACCTCCTCCGGCGCCATGCCGACGCATTCCGTAAGCAACACGACCCGTGGGCGGGTGAGATTTGGCAGCACATCGATCGGTAGCGTTGCAGCCACCATCGCACCGCTCACCATTGCCGCCAGAGCGACGCAAATGATCGAGAGACGATTGTTCAGCGAAAAACGAATGACTGAATTGAGCATAGCTGTCACATGGTGCTTGGAGCATGGAGGCAGAACGAACTGCTCCAGGGGGCATGTTTCGTGCTCTCAGTGTGGATGGGGGTGATCGTGGCCGTGGTCGTGGCCTCCGCCTCCCTGGCCCGACTGTAACTGCAAAGCCAAGTACAATTGATAAGCATTGGTGTTCGCGACCCAGTCGTTGACTCTAAGAGACCCGCTCGTGGCGATGGCCGCGGATTTTGCGTCCTGGTGGAGAATCTGGACGGAGATCGGTTCGAATTCGATGTACGTGTTGGCGTGACTGTGGCCGTGCGCGGCCTGCCGTTTCTTATCCACGACGCGAAAGACTACGGCTTCGGTTTCAAGCTGTGCAATGGCGCTCAGCGGCAGCGTGATTTTGTTTTTCAGCTGTTCGATCGGCACGACGACATGTGCCCGCTGGCCGGGTTTGAATCGCCAAGAACGGTAGATGTTGCCAAGTTCGTCTTTGGTATCACTGAGCACTTCGTTGCGGATTGGAACGTAAAAGCTAAAAGTCTGCGTCGATTCGTCAACCTGGTTATCGATGAGCAGTATCCTCAAATTATCGCGGACCAATAGATTTTCTCGGCTTCCGAATTCGGCCACAACGGGCAAGCCGTTTTTGCTGTGGGCCGTAAGTCGGTCGACTTCATTTTCAAAAGCATATCCCGCAATAAACAATGTCGTATGAAAGGCTAGATGGCAGAGGTCATCACCGCGGCGGACCGTTTTCCCCGGGAACACTCTTAGCCGTTCCACGGTGTAGTCCCAGCCATCGCCAATCGATTCGCGGGTGAGCGGCTGCCGCTGCGCGGCGGCGTCGCTAGATTGTGGCGCGGCGCCGGAGGGAACCTCGTTATCGGCGAGCTGGGTCGGCATTGAGACGGTCAATTCACGGACGAGCTGTCGGTCATTGACGATCCGCATAACCTGTTCGCGATTGAGTCCGCGGAGAGACAGTTCCTGGATTCGCGAGTCGCGTTTGGTTTCTAACTCCTTGCGTTCATAGAGCAGTTGCAGTTTTTTGCGACCAATGACGGTTCCCATCTCGACCAGCGGGCCGAGGCGCTTGATTTCGGCGGCAAGCGTTTCGAGACGCGCGACCGTCTCGAGCAGGCTGACTTGCGCTGTCGTCAGCGGTTCGTCGTTGACTTGCAAGTCAAACAACGGATCGCCTGTCCGCACGGCCTGCCCGGGAAAGACATGCACTCGGCTGACGATTCCGGTGACCGGTGCGGACAACGCATGATCGCTGTGCCCCAGTTTTTCGATGACTTGCGCCGGGATACGCCAGTTGCGGTAATAGTCCGTCAGGGCAATCTGCTGCAGTTTGATGCCGAGACTTTTGTAGGCTTTTTTGCTGAGTTGTACGACGTCTGCATGGTCATCGGCTTGCTGCTGCCGGTCGCCGGCATCGTCTTGCGGTGCCTCGACGGTCAACGGCCAGCGGTCGCTGGCTCCGATCAATATGCCGCCGGCGACGCCGGCCAGCAGCGCGATGAAGACAATGGCGACCGCAACAGCGCGATTTTGTTTAAAGGTCATTATGCGTCAATACGTAGTACGGGACCATTTAGTTTGATAACACCCCGGCACATCGCCGGCAACTAAAAACCGGCAAATTGTGACCATCGTTAATCCTTTATTTGCGATAGGCTTTCATCCAATGTGAAGCCTTCGATGTATTTTGCCGCCGACCACAACCGTTCGAGCGAATCCATGTACTCTAAATTGGCTTGAAAAAATGTCCGCTGGGCTGTCAGCAGGTCGACGTACGGTACTTCACCGGCCTCAAAGCCTTGCGTTACTAGGTCAATCGTTTGCTTAGCGTTTGGCAGTATCTCGTCGTCGTGCTTTGCGACCGTCAAACGGGCATCGGCATAATTTTGAAATGCGCTGGCGAGTCGCTGGTGCAGCAGAAATTTGAGGCGATGCAGGTCTTGCTCCGCGGCTACAATTTCCGCTTCCGCGCGGTGAATGGCGCCCTGGTTGCGGTTCCGAGATGGAATCGGCAGTCCCATGGATATTCCCGCGACCAGGTCATCGGCTTCCGTGTCGTATTGAACTCGAAGTTCGGCATTCCAGTTGGGGCTGGCCTTGGCCAATTCACGCTGCAATGTCCGTTGGGCGCGCTCAATGTCGACGCTGGCCGCTGCCAGTTCGGGGCTGTCGCTGAGCACGTATTCGAGTGAAGATTGCCAGTCGAGTGTCGGCAACGCTGAGTCGATATCGCCCTCGAGAGGTCCTCGCGGGAGGTCCGCGTTGCCGACGACCGCGGCCAGCGCCCGCCATGCTGCGATGTGCCGGTTTTTAGTTTTTCGCAGGGCGAGCTTTGCGCGAGCCGCTTCGACGCGGGCCTGTAGCACGTCGATCCGTCGCCCTTCCTGCGCTTGCAGTAATTTCTCGGCGACCTCGGCGGCCTCTTCGGCGATACCGACGAGTTTCTCGGCGGACTCAAATCGCCGTTGTGCGATCAGGGCGCGATAGAATTGCGTCCGTACGTCGGTCAAAACGCGGAGCCTTTGCGCCTCCCATGCCTGTTGGAGGCGAACGATCTCGCTTTCCGCGGCGGCCTGCGAAAGTTGGAGTTTGCCCGCGGTGACAAACGTCTGGGCAACATACAGGCCCTGCAATCCTAAACGGCCTGCGTGGCCGATATCGTCGGCGACATAGCCCACGGTCGGATTAGGGTGAAGGCCGGCCTGCAGCCAATCGCCGCGCGCAGCGTCAATCTTCGCGCGGGCCACGCCCAGCGAGGGATTGCTGCGGATCGCGATTCGTTCGAGCTCCTCGAGGTTTAGCTCTGCTGGCAATGCTGTTGGCGGGCGCGAGATTTCCTCGGTTGGCTGCAGTGCTTCCAAGTCGGCCGGCTCCGCGGTCGCCAGCACAGATTTATCGATCTGCGGCAGGGCTTGTCCCGGCCACATGCGATCCGGTATTCCGGCGACCGGCCCGCGTCCTGCGTTCCAATTCGACGTTGGCACCGGCGCCGCCGGGGGCTGGATCGCACAACCCGTCAAAGTGGCGACAAATATTGCCAAAACAATTCGCATCAGCAACCGGTCCAAAGTTTCCACAGCTGAATTCACAAGAATACAGCTCATTGTGTTGCCCGTCTGAATTCCCGCGAATTCAGCAATTAAGCTGGCACGCTAGCAATCAGCCGCACACCGCGCAACCTAACGGCAGATGTCTGCAATATCGGAAAACTTTGCGCAATCGGATTAGTTTAATCACCGGCAAGAAAACGCGGCGGTCAAACTAATTTGGTCTGGCCCGGTATGGCGTGTTTGGATGGTGGCCGGCCGCCATCCCAGCTTAGGTCTTTCGGGAACAAGTCCAGCTTTGACTTGTTGGTCGCGAAGTCCCAGGTCACCCGCTGGCCGGTATAAGCGGCCATGCGGCCCATCGCCGCCGTCAGCGAGCTAGCAGCCGTATCCTTCAATTCGACGATCGGCTTGCCCGCGCGGATCGAATCGACCAAATCCTTGTGTTCCTGCCGGTAAGCATCGCTGATCTTGCCGGCCATCGACCAGACTTGCTTGCCGTCATAATCGACGATTTTCGATCCGCCGTTCCCCGCCCCGATATAGCAAATCGCCTTGCTGCCGTAGATAACATTCCCATTGTCACCGCGTGTGCCGGGAATCTGGCGGCACATGAACGACAGCACTTTGTTGCCGGGGTAAACGTAATCAAGACTGACACTGTCCCACATTTCGCTGTCAGCGGGACGTGTGAAGCGCCCGCCCGAACCGTAGACGCTCTCGGGTGGCCCGCCCATCACCCAGTTCATCGCATCGATGTTGTGCACGGCTTGTTCGGTGATTTGATCGCCCGAAAGCCAAATGAAGTGCATCCAGTTGTTAAGCTGGTATTCCGTGTCGCTCATTCCGGGCCGCCGATTGCGGTACCAAATGCCGCCGGAACAATACCGGGTCGTCGCGCTGATGATGTCGCCGATGGCGCCGTCTCGAATTTGTTGCACCGCGCCGACGTAGTTCACTTGCCGGCGATACTGCGTTCCCGTCACGATGGCCGTTTTGTTTTTAACGGCCGCGTCGTGCGCCGGGAGGCAGACTCGGTATCCGGCCGGATCAACGCAACTTGGTTTTTCGGCGAAGACGTGCTTGCCGGCTTTCACGGCCTCGGCAATATGGTACGGGCGGAATCCGGGCGAGGTCGTCAGCAGCACAAGATCGACATCGGGATCGTCGAGGATTCGCTTATAGGCGTCCAGTCCCGCGTGGATCTTGGCGTCTTTGACGGAAACCTTGCCGCTATGCCGTTGCGTGAGCCCCGGCAATTTGGAGGTGCAATTGTTGCGATAGAGATCGGCCATGCCAATCAGCCGCACGTTGGAGTTGATCGACAAATTGTCGTTGATCGCCCCGCCGCCGCGTCCGCCGGATCCGATGACCGCGATGTTGACCATTTCGCTGGCCGATTTACTTTCCGCTTTTTCGGCGAACGATGGCGTTGCGCCAATCCCGGCCGCCAGTGCTGCGGAGGCTGCTGCGCCGGTGCGGAGAAATTCTCTGCGGCGTTGGTGGGTCGATCGGTCGTTGTTGTCGTTGGGCATGACAATGTCTCTCCGGTGTGAATTATGCTACTTTTCGGGGGGTGTTTTCGTTTGACGCCAACCCTAGGGCCGGCCTTGCCGGTCGCCGCGGTCGGCTTTTTCTGCGCCAGACGATCGGGCACAGAGTGGCCGACGGCCTTCGGCAAAGCATTAGTGTAAATCCCCCGAGGCAATTCGGCAAGAATTGCGGAACTTCTGGATAGTTGAGCGGTTAAAATACATGGTATGCTGTGTGCTGCTGGGACGGGCGTCGATTGGGAAAGGCAGTTTATGAATTGCGGAAGTCGACCTCGACGCCGCGGCCTCGCACCACTTGAATTGGTGCTGGCGCTGCCGCTGATGCTGTTCGTCATGGCGTTGTTCATCAACGCGGGTACTTCCGCAGC
This sequence comes from Planctomycetota bacterium, assembly GCA_036337375.1. Lineage (GTDB taxonomy): Bacteria > Planctomycetota > Planctomycetia > Pirellulales > UBA7805 > JAYZEI01. Next base: position 10,982 of record JAYZEI010000164.1, read on the forward strand.
CTGGAAAGTTCGGGCACAAGGCGTCGCTCGCGACGCGATCTGGCGGACAAGATGGCCCCGCAACGAATCCGTGCCCAAGCCACAGCCCGCTAGTTGGCCGCGGTCGGCAGATATGGATCGCGGTACGGTGGCGGTGCTGCGGCAGTTGGACGAACAGGATCTCGATTTGCCGGTCGCCCGCGGTGCGACGGTCGGCAACGCCCGGGTGAATCGCGACCTGCTGGACCCGACGGCGGGTGGCGTCCGCGGCGAAGCGTCCATCGAACGTCCGCGGCCACTGTTGCCGGCCGTCGGCGGCGATATGGAATATGACCTGGATCATCCACTGATCGACGGCGTGTGGACCTACGACAAGACGAACCTCTCCAGCGACAATCCCGCGCCGTATCGCTACGAAGATCATTTCGCCTACGAGGAATACGGGCCGCAGTGGTACGAAAATTTGAAGATGCGAATCGGCGGCAATGATCTGCGCCGCATGCGCGTGATTTACGATTTTGGTGAAACGCAAATCGGTGATTGGGCCGCTTACGAGCGGGCGGTCGCCGAAACCGAGCGGGCCGTGCAGACGACCAACGTGCTGCCGCTGAGCTATTGGATCACCGCGTGGGAAGGCGCGGACCGTTATGGCGACCCCGATTTTTCAACCTGGTATTACACGTACACGCACATTGATCCAGAGACGGGCCAGTCGCGCACCAGGCGGACGCGACGACGGTTGACAGGTATTCCCCGCCAAGTGTGGGGGACGTCGAATGCGGAGATTCCAGAATTTCACCCCCAACTGCGAACGTTTTGCGAGCGAGATTCCGATCGCGCGGATGAAATCGCTCGCCAGCGAGTTGATTATTTGATTGATCAAATTCGCGGCAGCGACCAGCCCGCCGTGCGTTCAAACGCCTATACGATGGGCGCCGCATATCGCAGCTTTTACCAAAGTGCCATCAGCGTGGTCGAGCAGCACTTACAGAACCTTCGAGACCTCAACGCGCCGGCTTCGCAAATCTCACAGGTTCAAGCTGAACTGAACCGTCGCCAGTCCGAATTAGAGCCGCGGATCGAAGAACTCACTGAGTTCCTGCAGCAGTTGTAATCATGGTGAGCGACAAACGCCCCGCAATTGAAGTCGGTGTTTCCCTCGCGCCGACAGCCGATCCGCTTGCTGCAGAAGATCGCGGAGCCAAGGGGAATTCGGAAAGCTACGCCAAACGCGACACCAGCTACCGTAGCGTGGCGAGCCGCATCTCTGGTTGGACGACCAATCTTCTGGCGACGTCCGTCGTCCTATTGATCGCGTTGGTATTCGGTCGGAAACTGGTCCAGCTTTGGCGGCCACCGGCGGCTGCGCCAGAAAAGGATACGCCGCAACAACTCGTGGCCTTCGACGATCCGCTAACCCCGTTGCGACTAGAATTCGGGCACTCACCGATTATCATGCATCGACAGCCGTTCCTGGGCAGTACGCAAGACGCCATCGAGCAGCTTTGCAGCTCGTGCAGTAATCAGCTGGAGTCCAGTTTGCCGCCGACGGGCAAAGTCAGCCCAGCCGAGTTGATGTTGCTAAGGCGGCTGGCTGGCCGCAGCCCGCGGCATGATTCGCCGCCCAAGACAGGCCTGTACCAGTTGGATGAAGCGTTGCCGATTGTCGTTGGCACAAAACAAGTTGCACGGTCGGACGGTGTTCGCGACAATGGCACAAAGCGGCAGCGCGTGGTAACTTGGGGTATAGCGGTTCCTGCAGCCGATAACCGCTGGACACTGTTTTCGTTTAGTCACAGGCGGGGTGTTGCTGCCGCGGATTTTTCGGATGGCGAGTCTGCCGGCATTACCTTGCCGCCAACAACCGTTCATCTGATGACGATTCGTTGGCCGGGCGGTGGCGGCGTCACCGCATTTAATGGCGATGACCGACCGGAAGAATGGGCGAAGTTCTATGATAACTGGTTCGACAAGCTTGGAATTCGCCGCGCTGCCCCGTGGCGTAAAGGTGATCGCTGGCACGTGCGGTATTTGAATCACCGGAAGGGAAAAGTCGTCAGCTACGACATCCAATTCACACGCGGCGCCTCGCAGACGCCGGATACTAGGTGGCGGGGAATGATTACTGAAACAACAACCAATCTAGACAGGGACGATTGACGAGAATTATGAAAGGCATACAAGGGCTCATTATCGCTGTGTTTCTAGGGCTGATTGGCGCGGGTGTTAATCTGGCCTACCTGTACAAAGGCCGTAATATGAAGGACGAGAAATTCGTCGGTATCAAACAAGGCGTCAAACTCAAACGGGGCGAAACGATCTTGCAGGAGCATCTGGAAGAGGTGTCGATCCCCGAGGCTAACGTTGGCAGCCTGCAGGATTATGCGTACCTGTATTCCAGAGTGAATACGGTGGCCGGACAGAAGAGTTCTCGAAGTTATTCGGGCGAGACCGGCGAGCTGGTGATGCAGCAGGATCTTCGCACGCCGCACACGCGATTGAAACTGAAGCCGAGCGAGCGGGCGGTTAGCGTGACGATCGACACCCGGGCGACGGTGGCTTCTCAGATTATTCCGGGCGTGACACCGGTTTCATTTTCGCTGCCCACGTCGCGCGGTACCGGCACCGCTCCGATGGGCGGGCAGTGGGAGTGGTTTGGCCCATTTGACGTGCTGGCGGTCGGCAACCGCATGGGCCAAAGCGACGTACTCGGGGCGCGTAAGATTTCGGCCAAGCAGCAAAATGTGCTGACGCTGCGGGTTACGGTTGGCCAAGGCGGCAAATACGACGCGAAATTTCTGGACCTGTTCAAATACTATCGCCAGTCAAACTTTAATCCGCTGATCGTGATGATCCATCCAGAGAGCGGGAGCGAAGAAGAATAATTGGCGGGAGGCTCGCCCTCCCAACAGACGATAGCTCAGCTGCCGGAAGGTTGCGGCTCTACTCCGCCTTTCCGTCGCAACAGTCGCGCAATCAGCCAGCAGATCATGGCCCACACCAGCCCCGCCGACCACCCCGCCAGAACATCCGTGGGATAATGAACACCGACGTAAACTCGGCTGACTCCGACCAGCAGAACAACCGTCATGGCCACGGCTAGGCAATAGAACTTAAGCCGTTTGCGGCTCACCATTTCCGCCACGACGGTCCCCAGCGTCAAATACACGACGGCCGACATCATTGAATGACCACTGGGAAAACTGCTGGTGACGACGTATGAAAGCTGAGACACTAAATCGGGACGAGGGCGGTCGAACGAATATTTGAAGATAGTTACGATAATAACGCCGCCGAATGTGGCGGCCAGCAGCAAACACATCTCGCGGTATTTTCCCGACAGCGCCATAAAGCCAGCAACTGCGAATGTGACAATCGCCAGCACGACGACGCCACCCAGTGCCGTCAGGTCCCGCCCCACCTCTTCCAGCCATTTGGGTCCAATCGGAACGGCCGGTTCGTCGGCGTGCCGCATGGCGAGGATCATGCGATCGTCGAACGACTGCGTTTTACCTTTGAATACTTCGTCCGCTATTTCGATAAAACACCAGGTCCCGCCAACGCACAGAAACGAAGCGGCGAGAACGGCAAAACGGTGGTCACCGAACCAATCGAGTAACCGGCCGAGCATCTATTCCTTCACTTTCTCCACGAGTTCGGTGTCTCTGTGGTAAATCCTGTTTATTTGAATCAATAACTAACGCGCCAGCGCACGTTAAACAGCCAGATAATCGCACCGAGCACAATGATGTTGAAGATGAGTGTGAACAAGATGTGCGAAAAGAACAGGCTCCACCCGCCGCTTCCGGCGCGCGCCTGGCTCACGTTCGTTCGTTCGTTCTCCATTTCCAGCGGTAACGAGTGAACCGCGGAAAACGGACTCGTCAGGCTTCCATGGTAGACGACGTTCTCGAGTTGCCTCGCCAGTCGTGTCGGCTGGCGGGGGGGAGCTTTCACAGCGCGTCGATTTGTGGGGGGCAACGGCACGGAAGCTTCCGTGGCGGTTGAGGTGTCGTCCGCCGTCGCGCGGGGCACGCCACCGGCCGCTGTTGCGACGCGCTTGACCACAAAGGCTCCGACAAAGTATTGAATCGCGAAGGGCAAGGTGAACGCGGCTAGAATCACCAGGTACGAAATCGTCAAGCTGACCGAAGTCTTCCGGAAAATTACCGAACAGAACAGAGCGATCGCGGCCGTCGTCACGCAGGTGATGGTGACGATGACCAGATAACCGGCCATCGTCCAGAGGTTGTCCCAATAATCCGGCACCATCAATACCGCCAGGGCGACCGGCCACACCAAAAACATTGTTAACACGGTTGAAATGCGGAGGCCGGCGAACAATTTCCCCCAAAGAATCTGCCGCGGCGACACGGTCGTGGTTAAAACTAATTCCAGCGTTTCTCGTTCACGTTCACTTGTCACACGATCCGCCGAAAACACCGGGCCCACCAGCATGTTGAACAACAGTACATAACTGATATACCACGGCGCCATCTGCGGAAAGATATAAAAGCAAAACGCCATCAGCGGGATCGCTAGGAACATGCTGACTTGGATTACGATACGCAGCATCAAAGTTCCCTGACTAAACAACTCGCTGTGCATCTCTTTCTCGTAGACAGGATTGGCGCCGTCGGGAATCAAATCGTTGCGCTTCGGCGGCGCGAACAGTTTGTCGGGGAACTGGTCGCTTTGAATGACCATGCCGACCGCTTGTTGCATCTCATGTTCGAGATCGACAACCTCCTTGCCTTCGCTGCCTACGTCGGGCGGATACATCAGACGTTTGCAGGTGGCCCTAAACAGAACTACGAACACCGCAGTCGCAGCGATGGGCAAGACGGTGATCGAAAGCAGTAGCCGTTGTTGGCCGAATGCAGACAGCGAATACCAAAGCAGGGCGCCCAGCATCGCCACCGGTAGGATGAGCAGATAGGAAACGGTTAACGCGGCCATGGTGCGCTGGAAATAGCTGCTGCAGGCCACGCTGACCATGCCGAAGCAAATCACCGAAAAGGCGAGCGCCAGGTATGCGGCGAGTACTTCGTACAGCGAAATTCCGCCGAGCGGCACACAGAGCATCACGATCGGCAACGAGCAGACAATCAGAATGCCCAAATGGCAAAGTGCGGCCAACAGTTTGCCGAGAATAATGGCAGACGGACGCAGCGGGCTGGCGAGCAGGCTTTCGTAAGACTTGCGTTCCTTCTCGCCTGTGATGCTGCCGGCCGCAAAACTGGGAACCATCATCGATGCGATGATGTACTGTCCGATGAAAAATAAATCGACCAGTTGTTTGGCCTTACTCGAAGATGTCATGTCGATTTGCTGTTCGGCAGGCCAGGCCAGCCAGACGACGCCGCCCAGTAACGTCAGATAAACCAGCAGCAAGATGAATCCTCGGTTCATCCGCAGGTTCGCCAACAGCTCGCGCTGCAGTACGGGATTTTCGAGCAAGAACATAGTGAGCCGCGAGGCCGTTATGATTTGTTTTTGCAGAATCGCTGCGGTCAGGGATCAGGGCTACAAGATAACTCCAAATCGAGATACTGCCAATCGCGGGTCCCGTTTCAGGATGATGATGCGGTTCAGCGGGAAAGTAGAGTGTCGCCCGTTCCATCGGTCGCCACCTTTCCGTATGTCCGTTTGGAAAGGGCGAAAGAGCGGTAGCCGTTGCGTTATGACCCGGTCCGTGGCGTAAGCGAAGGGTCGGAGCGATTGAGGTCCTCGTCTGGCCGCCGCTTCCTGTCGCGCCACAGTCTGCGAAAGAGGGTGTCAAATTCCGGTAAACTCGCGATACCAGTCAACGAACTTCGCGACACCCTCTTCAATCGCCGTGTTCGGCTGGAAACCCACATCGCGGGTCAGGTTGTCGATGTCCGCCCAAGTTGCTGTCACGTCGCCCGGCTGCATTGGCAGTAGATTTTTTTTCGCCTTGCGGCCGAGACACGATTCCAGGATTTCGATCAAGTGCATCAATTCCACGGGCTGGTTGTTGCCGATGTTGTAAAGTTTGTAGCACGCGCGGCTTGTGGATGGATCGGGCGTCTCGCCCGTCCAATCGGCGTCCCCTCGCGGCACACGATCCGTGATGCGGACCAAGCCTTCGACAATGTCGTCAATGTAAGTAAAATCTCGCCTCATCTCGCCGTGATTGAACACATCGATCGGCCGCCCTTCAAGAATTGCCTTTGTAAAGAGGAACAGCGCCATGTCGGGACGGCCCCACGGGCCGTAAACCGTAAAGAACCGCAGCCCCGTTGTCGGTAACTCGTACAGATGGCTGTAAGTGTGCGCCATCAACTCGTTGGCTTTCTTCGTGGCGGCATACAGACTGAGCGGGTGGTCGACATTCTGGTGAACGGAAAATGGCATCATCGTATTCGCTCCGTAAACGGAACTCGACGACGCGTAAACCAGATGGCCGACCCGGCTGTGCCGGCAGCCTTCCAGAATATTTCCAAACCCCAACAGGTTAGCGTCAATGTAGACCTGTGGATTGTCCAGCGAATGCCGGACTCCGGCCTGTGCGGCCAAGTGCACCACGGCATCAAACCGCTCGGCCTCAAACACCGCCGCCATCGCCTCGCGGTCAGCCACATCAAGCTGTAAAAAGCGAAATTCTGTTTGCTCGACTAACTGCGCGAGCCGTGCGTGTTTAAGTTGTATGTCGTAGTAGCTGTTGAGATTGTCCAGCCCGACAACTTCATCCCCTCGTGCCAGCAATTTCTGACTGACGTGAAAGCCAATAAATCCCGCCGCGCCGGTAACGAGCAATTTAGACATAGAGGTGGAGATCCGCCGGGATCGAGCCGTTTTTCCGAAACCTTAGCCTGCTTGGCCCTCGGTGCCGTTGAATGGGGAGGCGATGTGTTTTGGTGGGCCGCAGCCGCTTCGCCACAACCCATGCAGACACGGACAAGTTGCCCCCGCTGCGCAAACGTCGGCATCGGGCTCACGGTTAGTAGATGCGGACACTACCACCAACAGCAACCCTTACAAACTTTTGGAAGACATCAAGACCGGCCGTCAGCAAGGTTTGTTCGACGCTGACGACGTCGCCCGCAGCCAGTGTGAGATTTTCCTTGCCGTTGAATTTTGCTTGCGAGTAATTTACCCGGATGACCGCCGTTTCTTCTTGGCCCGGTAGTCGTCGGATGATGTAAATCTTGTTTGCCAGCGGCGAATTCACCCCCCCCGCCAGCGCGACCGCGTCGAGTACATGCGCATCTTTGCCGGGTGAAATTTCGTACTGTCCCGGTTTTCTGACGAGGCCAAGGACATGAATCGACTTGAGCTCGCGGCGGCCGACCATGACAACGTCGCCGTCCGCGAGCGGAGTCTCCCGATTCGACTGACTTGTCGCGGCGAGGTTGATCCGTTCGCTTTTTGGTGGTTTGAAGACAGGTTCTTCGTAACTGATGAGCTGTCCGGGGTACTGAGGATTCTCTCGCTGGATCAACTTTGTGGCATAGCGTCCGGGGCTGCGGACTTCGATGTGTGTGTCGGCGCGTTCGGTGAGGCCTCCGACGGCGACCAGGGCCGAGAGCAAGTCGGCGTTGTCTGAGGGCAACTCAACCGTTCCCGGTTTTTCCACGCCCGGTCCTAGCACGGTCACACGGTTCGTCTTTTTTTTGTCCAGGACAACACTCACGTGCGGGTTACGGTACACGCCGCGGGTGATGGCCTGCGTCCGGATGACTTGTTCGGCACCGGCAAAATCGAAACCTGCAACGGCGACTTCGCCGATGAATGGCACGGTCACCAGACCGCGGTCGTCAACGCGAATCGGCGTCTGTAGCGGTTGCCGTTCGGTGTAACCGGAAATAATGGTGATTTTGAGTACGTCGCCTGACTGAATTCGATTGGAAGCCACGACGGCCGTAGACAGCCGTGTTAAATCGACATTATTGGCGCTGGACGCCGGCGGTGCCCGCAGTTCGTCCGGCAGATCTTTAGGTCGATACGCAGACGTGCAGCCGATCGAAACGATTGCCGGCACCAGCAAGGTCACCAACCGGGGCAAGTACTTCCAAAGGTGGTCTGTTGTCATGTTCTTCGGAGTTCGATCTGCAAACGGCGCGGAACAGGATTCGCGGGCGCGGCATTGCTTGCGAGGCTCGCGATATGGCATGGGTTGTCGGAACGGTTGCCCGATTTGGGCGTGAGGAGATTTCCGTAAAACGGCTCGGTGTAACTACCAGATGCCCGGAAGGATGGTCAAGTTCAGTTGCTGAAGGTGCTGTCAATGCGCGCCGAGAGGGCTTGCTCGTTCACGGCTCATCCGCAGAATGGACTTACTTGCTATCACGATACCTGAATTGAAGGGAGACGCAATTCGATGGCCGATCGAGTTTGCCGCTGGGGGATTTTAGGAACCGCCACCATTGCTCGCAAGAACTGGAAGTCGATTTGGAATTCTGGAAACGCGACGCTCGTTGCCGTCGCCAGTCGCGACCTCTCGCGCAGTCAAAAGTACATCGCCGAATGTCAGGCGCAGGTGCCGTTCGATCCACCGCCCCGCGCGTATGGCAGTTACGAGGAGTTGCTCGGCAGCGACGACATCGATGCGGTTTACATTCCTTTGCCAACCGGTGTGCGAAAAGAGTGGGTGATCCGCGCTGCCGAGGCCGGCAAGCACGTGATGTGTGAAAAGCCCTGTGGCAACAATGCTGCAGAAGTTGCCGAGATACTCGCCGCATGTGAGGCGAACAACGTCCAGTTCATGGACGGCGTTATGTTTATGCATAGCAAGCGGCTAGACTCGATCCGCCAGGTGCTCGACGACGGCAGCAGCGTTGGGCAGATTCGCCGCATCACTTCTCAGTTCAGCTTCTGCGCGCCGGACGATTGGATTGACAGCAACATCCGCACAAGCAGCGAGTTGGAACGGTTTGGCTGCCTTGGCGACTTAGGCTGGTACAATATTCGCTTTGCCCTATGGGCGATGAATTATCAATTACCCGAACGCATTTCAGCCCGCGCGTTGACCGCGAAGGGGCGGAGCGACAGCCCCTCGGCCGTGCCGGTCGAGTTTTCAGCCGAGATGTTTTTTGCCGGTGGCGTCAGTTCCAGCTTTTACTGTTCCTTTATCGGCGAGCATCAGCAGTGGGTCAACGTCAGCGGTACCAAGGGATATCTTTACGTTGATGATTTTGTATTGCCGTTCTATGGCAGCGAGGTGGGGTTCGAAGTATCCAATGCCGTATTTGACTTGCATGGCTGTGAATTCAACATGGAAGAGCATACGCGTCGCCTAGCTGTGGCCGAGTACAGCAGCGGTGAACCGAACGCGCAGGAGACGTATTTGTTCCGCAACTTCGCGGACTTGGTTCTGTCCGGCAAGGCCGATCCGAAATGGGGCAAGATTGCGTTGCAGACGCAGCAAGTCGTGGATGCCTGTTTGCAGTCGGCGCAGGCCGGCGGCGACTTCATTGAGTTGTGAGCCTGCCCGCGCGGGGCCGTTCATCCGGCGATCATCCACACGGCGATTACCCACATGGCGGGACGACGTTTCCGGCGGTCGGATCGATTGCCGCAAGCTTTCCTGGTCAACGGGCGGCTGAGGGGAGCATCCGGCCCTTTGTTTTCCCCCCGGGCGGAAGGCCAATGACGGGCACGGGCCAACGACCGGCACGGGCGATGTGATGGTCACGTCGCTTATTTGGCGCCGAAACACAACACACGACCATCTTTGGTGGACAAATACAGTTGTCCGCGGGCCGCCGCCATTCCATCAAAGACTGGAAGACTGTCGAGTTGATACTGCGCCAGAATCGATCCATCGGAGGTTGAGACGGCTTGCAAGCTAATTCCCTCGTCGCCCTCGAATGCTGCCTGCTTCTTATGCGTTTCGCCGTGCGGTCCGGCCACAAACAGCAGGTCGCCGGCCAATACCATGGCCCGGACTTCCGGCTCGATGCGGTTGGACCATTTGTAATCGACGCGCGACTTGGGTGCGCGGTTGCGGCGTTTGTTGTTCGGTTGGGCGGGTTTTTTCTCCAAGGGCTTCGGTTCCTTGGCAGCGGCGAACAGGCGATAGAATTCACCCTTGCGCCACTGGCCGGCATTTCCGCTGGGGATGAAATTGCGGCCGAAGCCATAGATCGTCGTGTCGTCAAACACCATCAAACGACCGGCCGGGACTTGGTTGCCCATGCGGTGCCAGCCTCCCCAGCCGGACGAAAAAGAATCGCCAAACAACCAATAGCCGCGATGCCACCAGGAATCGTCGAGGAAGCCTGTCGGGCTGAACAAATGGCGCTGGGCGCTCGGTTGTTGTGTGCACTGGTCATCGAACATTAAATCTCGCATATAGACGTTCGAGCCGTCACTCGACAACACATCGGGCAAGCCGCTGGGCATGTCAAACCCCTTGATGATGCCTTTCGGCTGCTCGCCCGTTTTAAGGTTACGGCCGGAAGCGCGGCTTTTGTGAACAACGCTGCCGGTAAGGCGGTCAATCGCGTAAACCAGAATGCCGCCATCCAAAAACGACGATCGGCCGGCCGCAAAGTAGACCAAGTTATTTTGTACGAGGACGCTGCCGTGAACGGGCCACGCTGATTCGAGCGCGCCGTCGATCATCACCAGCCGCTCCTCTTCTCCCGCGCGGAATCGCCAGGCGAGTTGGCCGTCAGAGGCTTGCAGGCAGTAGATCGATCCGTCGGTACAACCGACGTAGACGTGTTCGCCGGCGATCGTCGGCGGGCTGTCGATGCGTGCCCCCGTCGTGAAAGTCCAGGCTGGTTTTCCGCTGGCCGCGTCCAAGGCATACACCGCATGCGCATCGCCCCGCGCGACAAACAACTTGCCGCCGGCCACAACGACCGCTGTCAGGTCGCCTCCAATTTCTGTTCGCCAAGCCTGCGATAATTTGGAGGGAACGGTCGTCGAGGCTACGCCGCTGCGGTGGGGATCGTGTCGGTAGGTTGGCCAATCTTCGGCATTTGGATTAGCGGCTTGTGCGTTGGAGTTCGCCAACTCGGCAAAGGCCGATCCCTTTTCAACGTGCGGCCGCGGCGTTTGCTGGCCGGCTGCGGTTCGCTTGGGAGCAAGCGCGTTGAAGCCATTTAGTTTCGTTTTAACATAGCACGCGCAACTGTGCGGAGGCGCGTAGATCATGCCATTAGACGGCAGCACGCCGAATTGGCACGTCCCGCGAACCCAGTGGTTGGCGAAGGCCTTGCCGGATTTGACGTCGAGCAGTTCGATACCGGATCGTCCGAGCAAAACAAAGTTCTCGGTGGCGCGATTGCGATAGCAGCGATGATGGCTCATGCCCGGCGAAAAGAATTGTTGATCGCGGGGGCGGGTGCGCTTAACTTCGCCCGAGATGGGATCCAGCGCCTTGGTGATGCCGGGATCTTTCGCCTTGACAAGGTTGCCGGTCCACAGCAGGCCGTCGGTCAGTAGCACGTCAACGGGCGCGTTGTAGCCCTCTTGGCACTTGCTGGCCCAGATTCGTTTTCCTGTTTTTGCGTCGAAAGCGATGATCTCACCCGGTGGTGCATTCCCACCGCTGAAGCTGACGGTCCAATCGACGCGTTGCGGTTTCGAATCGTCGGCAATTTTTCCCGCCGCGAGTCGATCTGCTGACAGCACGACATCGCCATACGCAACCAGAGTTGGCACGGACCAAGCGGGTCTGCGCAGAGCCGCCGGCCGCGACTGACGCCAGATCTGCCGGCCGTCGGCCGCGTCGAGACAGAGCACGGCACGAGTGTTTTGAAAGAAGACGCGGCCATCCTTAAGTGCCATCGTTTGGGCGAATTGGTCGGCGGTTTCGCTGTCAGTTTTTTTCCACAGCTGCTGGCCGGTTGCGGCATCGATGGTCATGATGGTCTTGTGAACGGGCGGTAGTTTTTGTCCGCGCCTCACGGCTTGGTCTGCCGCTCGCTGCTGGGCCAGATTGCCGGTAACCAGGTAGAGGATGCCGTCCTGGAATAGAATTTCTTCGGTTCCTGCGGTTTCCGCGTACGTCTTTTGAATTTCGCCGCTGGCGGCATCGAGCCGGACGACCGGCTCTTCCAGACCAAGCGTCACGAAAATGTCATCGCCGACTGCAACCAGTCGTCGCGGGAGGTGTGTCGGACCCGAGCGGAACGGGCGGTACCGGGATTCCCACTTTGGAATGGGCCGCTTCCAGAGTAACACGCCGTTGAACGCATCGCGGGCCACAAGCACCCACTGGGAAGGCAGGTCGACCGAGGCCGTAGGGCCTTCGTCGGCGATGTAGAAAATTCGGCCGCCGGCGGTAACGACCATACTGATCGTCGCCAGCACCTCATGTCCGCGGGCCCACTTCGGACCGCCGACCCATTGCAAGTGATGCGGCGGGCCGACGACGGAATCCCGGCAGACGGCGTTGTTGTCGGGGCCGTGCAGAAAATGAGTCCACTCGTCGATGTTGGCCGGCCGCGGCTTGACGATCTTTGACCAGCCGTCGTCCTTTCGAAGATACGCGACGCCGTGGGGGACGAGTACGCGGAGGATCTCGGCTTTGTCGACGCTGCCCGTCGTGGACGCCACGAGCAAATTAACGAGATTGTCGGTGTACGGTAGTCCGTCGCCGCTGAGCGTATCGGCAGAGACCTTGCCGTAAAGATTGAGCGAACGAATGTGCCGCCGTGCTGCTGCGATGTTCTGTGCGTTCCGGTCAAGGCCGTGAACGACAAACGCCTCACCCGCGCGAAACGCGGCCGTCAGTTTGCCATCACCACAGCCAAGATGAACAATTAAGCCGCCCTTCACGCCGGTGGCATCGAGAATCGACTCGGCCGACGGCGGACTCTCGGCATGAGCCCCTACAGCGGCACGGCCCAAGACCATCGCGGCAATCATGAATCTTGTGAAAACCGCAGATTTGTTCGCTGGAGGAGGGTTTTGCATTGAAATAGTTTCCTGGTGCCGAAGATCCGAAAAACCTAACGGGCCCGGTCACCATTATTGTTAATGATCGGGGCGTTGCAACTTGTCGGGGGTGGTGCTCTGAGATGGTGCTCTGATTGTCCGGTCGCGCCGTCCAATCTACCGTAACCCGATGTGGTAGCAAGGAAAAAGGTGTTGCCGCCGGGGTTTCTTCGCGGACGTGCCGAATTGCCCGTCGGCCGGTTTGCTCGGCCGACGCTGGTTTTTCAATCGCGGTGCATGTTGGTAACATATTGCAATCTCGTATTCGCGGTACTGCAAACTGTTTAAAAATGGAATTCGCCATGAAAAAAGTGTTCGCAATCGTCGGATTGGTTGTCGTTGGCTGGATTGGAATTACAAACCGCCTGCCGGCCGAGAATTGGCCGATATGGCGGGGGCCGCGCGGCGACGGGACGAGCAGTGAAAAGAGTGTTCCCACGCGGTGGGATGCCCCAAGCGGCAACGGAGTTGTCTGGAAAGTTGCCATCGCCGGTGAGGGGCACGCTTCGCCGATCGTCTGGGGCGACCGCATTTTTTTGGTGAGTTGCTTGAAAGAGACGAAACGCCGCGTCTTATTGTGCCTGGATCGCGGGTCGGGCAGCGAGTTGTGGCGGCGGACGGTGATGGAAACGCCGCTGGAAACCAAACACGCGCTGAACAGCTTCGCATCCAGCACGCCGGCCACGGACGGCAAGCTGGTATTCGTCACGTTTCTCGAGGTCGATGGCCGGACAGTCCCGGCACCGAACGTCGGTAGCCCGCGGCAGATTACCCCGGGCAACATGCTTGTGGCAGCCTACGATTTTAAAGGCGAACGGAAGTGGGTGGTTCGGCCCGGCGAGTTCATCAGCGCCCACGGCTATTGCAGCAGCCCCGTTCCCTACAAGGAGACGGTGATCGTCAATGGCGATCACGATGGCAAGTCCTACGTCGTCGCGCTGAACAAGCAGACCGGCGAGACCGTTTGGAAGGTCGCTCGGCGGCATGAAACGCGAAGTTACGTCACGCCCATCATCCGCGAAATCGCCGGCCGCACGCAAATGGTAATGTCGGGCAGCAAGTGCATCGTCAGTCTGAATCCCGACGACGGATCGCGTTTCTGGAACGTCGAAGGACCGACCGAGCAGTTCGTGGCCTCCATGGTATTCGACGGCAAAAAATTCTACATGGCGGCCGGTTTTCCGACCCATCATGTGATGGCGGTGAGACCGGACGGCGACGGCGATGTGACCGACTCGCATGTCGCCTGGCATGTGAAGAATGTTCGCTGTTATGTTCCCTCGCCCGTGGTTGTAGGCGATTATCTTCTCGTCGCGGACGACCGTGGCACGGCGAATTGCTTTGCCACCGGCACCGGCGAACGGCACTGGCAGGAGCGGTTGGGCAAACACTTCAGCGCATCGCTGGTCACAGCCGGAGGGCTCGTTTACTTTATAGCCGACGACGGAGTTACTAAGGTCGTGCGACCGGGTGACAATCTTGAAGTCGTTGCCGAGAACAAGTTGGGAGAGAATTGCTACAGCTCGCCGGCGATTTCCAACGGCTGTATCTACATCCGCGGCCAACGCCATTTGTACTGTATCGGCGCGAAGTAGCCTTACTGTTTGCGGACAGTGGTTCTTTAACGGATATCCGGGAGTTGAGGCATGAGAGTCGCGTGTCTGCTAGCCGCCGTGTTCTGTTCGTCCGCTGTCGGGCCGCCCCGCGCCGCCGCAGTTCGGCCCAATATTCTGTGGATTTACGTTGAAGATATGAATGGCTGGATGAGTTGTTATGGCGACAAACTCGTGGCGACGCCAAACATTGACAGTCTCGCCGAACGGGGAGTTCGATTTGATCGCGCTTATATGCCGGCGGGCGTTTGTTCGGCGACGCGGTCCGGAGTCATCACGGGTACGATGCAGACGACCTTCGGGTTGCACAACCACCGCAGTTCGCGCAGTAGCTTCCGCGGCCAGAACCTGGGCAAAGATTACGGTGCGGTTCACTTGCCGGCCGGCGTAAAGACCGTGCCGGAGTTGTTTAAGGCCGCGGGCTACTTCACGTTCAATCAAGGAAAGACCGATTATAACTTTGTCTTCAATTACAGCGATCTCTACGATGGTGGTTCCGGCAGCATGCGGTTCAAGACGGCGAACGTATCGCAGCTCTGGAAAAAGCGCAAAAAGGGGCAGCCGTTTTTTGGACAGATTCAGCTTCGCGGCGGCAAAAATACGGGCAGAGTCAATCCGGCGACCGATGCGGCCAAGGTCGCAATCATGCCGTACTACCCGGATCATCCGATCGTGCGGGGCGAAATCGCGCACCACTATAACTGCATCCGGCAGACGGACGACGAAGTCGGCCAGATCGTTGCGGCGCTAAAGCGCGACGAGTTGTTCGACAACACCGTGGTCCTTTTCTTTACAGACCACGGCTTCCGGATGTTGCGGCACAAGCAGTTTTTGTACGAGGGCGGGATTCGTGTGCCGTTGATCGTAACGTGGCAGGGAAAACCTCGTGTTGTTCGAAAGGGGCTCGCCCGCGACGACTTGGTCAGCGGTATCGACCTCGGCCCGACTTCGCTTGGGTTGGCGGGAATTGAAGTACCGGACTACATGGAGGGCCGCCACGTCTTTGCCGCCGATTACCAACCGCGCCCGTTCGTTGTCGCCGCGCGGGATCGTTGCGACTACACGATTGAACGCATCCGCGCCGTGGTAACTCCGCGATTTAAGTACCTGAAAAACTTCATGACCGACCGTCCCTACATGCAGCCGCAATATCGCGACGGGCGCGACTATTCCACGATCATGAAACAGCTATACCGTGACGGAAAGTTGAACGCCGCTCAAAGTCACTTCATGGCGCCCGACCGGCCTGCTGAGGAGCTTTACGATCTGAGCGCCGATCCGCATGAAACGAACAACCTGGCGGGGGACGCAGCATTCGCGCCCGCGCTCAAGCGGCATCGCGAGATTTTGAACGGCTGGATCAAGACGACCGGCGACAAGGGGCAATACCCGGAAAGCGAGGCCGGCCTGCGGGCGGTGCTGCTTCGCTGGGGCGCGAAATGTGTCAATCCGGAGTACGACAAAGTGCGTGGAAAGTAGATCGAACGGCAGCGCCGAGCGGCCCGCGGACATCGGCTTGCCCGCCTAGTTTGCGGGTTTCGATCCGCCAGCCTGCTGCAAATTCGCCAGGTTTTCGGCTTCGTCAGCCGTTACCCGCAGACGGCGGATTCCTGTCGCGCGGCCCGTTTCTTGGTCGATGTCGACGATGGTTCCATTCAGCCGCACGTCGCCGGTGGCCACGTCAAACGGCGTGGGCCGAAACGTCCGCGTCGTCTCCATGACACGGTCTATGCGGCGGCCCAGAATACTGTCGTGCGGGCCGGTCATGCCGACATCGCACTGAAAAGCGGTGCCGCCCGGCAAGATGGATTCATCTGCGGTGGCCACATGCGTGTGCGTACCGAGGACTGCCGAAACCCGGTTGTCCAGGTGCCGCCCCATTAACTGCATGTCGCTCGTCGCTTCGGCGTGAAAGTCGACGACGATCACTTTCACCGTCCGGTCCAGTTTGCTCAGCACTCGATCAACGGCGTCGAAAGGACAATCGACCGGCTTCATAAACACCCGGCCCATCAGGCTAATGACGGCAACCGGAACGCTTAATTGAGAATTGACAATCACATAATCGTGGCCGGGCGCTTCTTCGGGGTAGTTGGCCGGTTTGACGATGTTGTTCTTGCTTTCCAAAACGTTGTAGATCGCGCGGCGGCGGTAGATGTGGTCACCCATCGTGACCGCGTTGACACCTGCGTTAACGATCTCGTCGTAGTTCGCCGGTGTCAGCCCTGAGCCGGATGCGGCATTCTCAGCATTGGCCACGACGAGATCCAGCCTCTCGCGGATCACCAGCCCGCGGACGGATTGCTTGACGATCTTTCGTCCGGGCTTTCCGACAATGTCGCCTATCAGCAGAATTCGCACAGCAGCCCCTCAATGAGTGTTTGGCGTCCGGCAGCGACTCGATGCCACATCAATAACTGAGAACGGGCGACGCTGCACGGAAAACTAAACACGGACAACTTACTTTGCCATTTCTATGACACGAGTTTCGCGCAGGACCGTAACTTTGATTTCACCAGGATAGGTCAGGCGTTCTTCGAATGCCTTGGCGATGTCGTGGCAGATTTTGGCCGCCGACTCGTCGGTCGTCTGGTCCGATCTGACCAAAACTCGAACTTCACGGCCCGCCTGAATCGCGTACGCTTGGCTGACGCCTGAGGATTCGTTTGCGATCGCCTCGAGTTCCTCCATGCGTTTGACGTAACGATCGAGCGACTCCCGTCGAGCACCCGGCCGCGAAGCGCTGCAGGCGTCGGCCGCTGCGCAAATCACCGTGTAAGGGTACTCGATACGAATATCATCGTGATGTCCCAGTGCGGCGTGGACGACTTCGCTCCCCTCGCTATATCGTTTCAACAGGTCGGCGCCAATTTTTGGATGGCCACCTTCTTGGTCGTGGTCGGCGGCTTTGCCGATATCGTGTAAAAGGCCGCAGCGGCGGGCCAGGTCCCCGTTCAATCCGATTTCTTCGGCAATTTTCCCGGAAATAAAGGCAACCTCGATCGAGTGCCGCAGCACGTTCTGGCTGTAACTGCTGCGGTATCGCAAGCGCCCCAATAAGTTAATGACGCGATCGTGCAGGCCGTGAATGTCGGCCTCCTGTGCGGCCTCCTGCCCGTGTTTTTGAATATGAACTTCCATTTCCTTCTGGGTTTCCTCGACGACCTCCTCGATCCGGGCGGGGTGAATTCGCCCGTCGGTGATCAGTTTGTTCAGTGCCAGCCGGGCGACTTCGCGGCGGACGGGGTCAAAGGCGCTGACAATCACCACGCCGGGAGTATCGTCGATGATCACGTCGACGCCGGTCGATTTTTCAAATGCGCGGATGTTGCGGCCTTCGCGGCCGATGATTCTCCCCTTCATTTCGTCGTTGGGGATGTCCACGGTGCTGGTCGTCGTCTCCGCGGTATGTGCGGCGGCGTAGCGTTGGATGGTCGTCAATAGCGTCTCCCTCGCCTTGACTTCGACGGTTTCCTGGATGCGTTTCTCGTGCTTGAGCACAATGGCACCGGTCTGCTCGGTCAACTCGCGGTCGAGCATTTCCAGCAGTCGCTGCGTGGCTTCTTCGCGGTTCAGTCCGGTCACATCGTGCAGGGTCTTTCGCTGCATGTCGAGCAGCTTGGTCAACTCCTCGTTCCGTCGGTTCGCATCCTCGATTTTCTCCGCCAGTCGACGCTGGTTGCTTTCGACCATGCGTTCTTGCTTTTCCAACTGACTGCCGCGCGCGTCCAGGGCGTCGGACATTTTGTCTAATTCACGTTCGCGACTGTGAACCTTGTTGCGATCTTTGGAAAGCGCTTCCTCACCTTTGGATTTGATCCGCAGCGCGAGTTCCTTGATTTCCAATTCGGCTTCTTTGCGGCGGGTTTCGATGTCCTGCTCGGCCTTCTCGATGATGGATTTCGCTTCGGACTCGGCGTCTTTGCGTCGCAGGTAGTCAAGTAGCTTGATGGCGCCGGCAGCCAGCAGCGCTGCGGCGACCAGTAACGCGACAAGAATCCAAGGGTTGATTTCCATCGTTGATCGCTCCTCATCCACAACTTGCCGGTTCCGTGGCAAGCCGTGGCTTTATTATCTTGATGTTTACATTCGCCTAACGGCGAACGGCCAGCGGCAGGAAAGCCCGCGAGAAACGGCCCGCATCGTAAAACGTTGCGGAGGCGATCAGAAGCCAGAGCGATTGTCGGCGTTGATTATCCGAACGGTGGATGACGATAAGTCGATCCAACGCCGGCGGGCGACTCCCGGTTTGGGCGAACACAGCACTCGTCTGTGCCGCCCGGCGGAAAACTCGGCGCCGGAGCAAAATCAACGTGGTTCCAGTTCGGCAGCAGAAGGAAACCGGCGGGCCGACCTGCGTTTAAACAGGCTGTCGTCCGCCAATAGGCCTCCGGGGTGACGCGCGCGAAGCGGAATCGGCCAAGCGGCTGCAGAACGCGCCACCGGGAACAAAACAGCCGCACAAATAGTAGAAAAGCGTGCACTAGGAGTCCTATCGTTTCCTCGCCGCAGTGTTGCAACTACCAGACAAGGTTCGTGGCAAATGGTCGTTAATTCCGTCACTCGATGTCGCAATCGCCACCGATGACAAATGATTGACTTTTTGCGTACCAACAATCTACCAGAGATTTCGAAATCTGCAACGGAAGGGTTTTACCGGCGATTGCCGCGGGCATTCAGCGGCGGAAATGAGTCTAGCTGACACGAACGCGAGGTTTTTGGTAGGTTTTCCCCATATTGCGGGCGAAACGCGGGCGGGAATCTTCAATGGTCGGTCCACCGGAACTGGAAGCGAAACTGCGGGCGGCCTGGCCGCCGGAAGCCTGGCGGGACGTGACGGTCGTGCTCGCGGTTTCCGGGGGGGCCGACAGCACCGCCCTGCTGCGGGCGGCGGCGGGATTGAAAGCCGGAGGCTGCGGACGGCTGGTTGTGGGGCACTTCAATCACGGAATTCGCCCCTCCGGTGAGGAAGATGAACGATTTGTGGCGGCGGTTTGCGAGTCGCTCGAGATTTCCTTTGAAATCCGGCGGGGCGACGTTGCCGCCGGTGCGGCCCAGGAAGGCGACGGGATCGAAAGTGCCGCCCGGCGGGCACGCTACGAATTTCTGGCGGCCGTGGCCGAGCAACACGGGGCGCGGCTGGTCGCCACGGCCCACACGGCCGACGATCAGGCCGAAACGATTCTGCACCACATCGTTCGCGGCACCGGCTTGACGGGGCTCTCCGGGATGCCCCGCAGCCGGCCGCTCTCGCCCGCGGTCTCCCTGGTGCGGCCGCTGCTCTCGATTCGCCGCGCCGAGGTCGTCGAGTATCTGGCGCAGATCGGCCAGACTCACCGGGAAGACGAGTCCAACCGGGATGTGACATTCATGCGCAATCGCATTCGCCACGAACTGTTACCGCTGCTCGGCGGGGACTACAACCCCGAAATCGTAAATGCGCTGCTGCGACTGGGGCAATTGGCAGGCGACGCCCAGGAATCGATCGGCGGCCTGGTCGCCGCCCGGTTCGCCGATACCGTGTCGCTGTCGAAGGATTCCGCCGTCGTTGAGTGCGGCCCGCTGGGCGACGCCTCCGCCTATCTCGTCAGCGAGTTGCTGATCGAGGTTTGGCGGGCCATGCGATGGTCGCTGCAGTCGATGGGATTCGACCAATGGCGTTCGCTGTCGAATTGCATTCGTTCGCCCGCTGACGCGCAGTTCTCGCTGCCGGGGAGCATCCGGGCAAAAAAAAAGGACGGGCAGCTGGTACTGACCCGTCCTCAATGAACTAAAGTGCCGCAGCCTGCGGCAGCGTTAAGCTTTTCAGGTACCGCCGTCCGCAGAAGCGTCGCCGCCGATTTCAACCGGTTTGTAGCCGCCCCGCGACTTGAAGTAGAAGATCAAGCCGACGTAGCAGGCCAGCATGAAGAGCGGGAAAACGGTCACGTCGGCCAGCGCGCCCTGTTTGGCTTTGTCGGCGATCCCGTTGACCGCTTCGGCCTCAGCTTCGCCCAAGCCTTCGACTTTGGTGGCATCCAGGGCGGTGTATGCGCCGAGGAAATAAGAGTCGTCTTTGGAAACCGTCTCGTACACACCCGGCTTCTGTTCTTCAATTGCCGTTTTTACGGAAGTCTCCTGCATCGCGCCGATCATTGGTCCGCCGACGATGCCGACACTCAGCATGCCGATGCCCGCGATGGCGTTCAGTGTGAGCGCGCCGCCTTTCGGGCACTGCTCGGAGACGACCCCCAGGGTCGTCGGCCAGAAGAAGGTCTTGCCGAGGCCGTAGAGCGTGGCGGCGGCAAAGATCACCAGCATGCCGCTG
>JAYZEI010000165.1:0-19298 GCA_036337375.1 Planctomycetota bacterium
CGACGTAAAATTAGTCACCCGTCCGCCAGCCGCGGCAAAGCCCTCGCAGAACGTGGCCGCCGAATGTTCGCTTTCCGGTTCAAAGAACACTAACTCGTCGCCCCACAGATTCGGCACACCGTTCATGACGGCAGCGTTGAAGCCACCGCCCATAGTTGTCGAACTGGTGATGGGAAAAGCGCCGGAGCCTTGTGAAATCTTGGTTTCCACCCAGACCACGGCCTCGGCACCGTCACAGGTCGTGGGTGTCCCTGGGTATTCAAACTTCGGCTCTTCTAGCTCGGCGACTGGCGTTCTGGTGGTGTCGTCGAGTGGTACCGTAGCCATAGACGAATCTCCTGTTTGCAGGTTTGTCGATGAAAGCATCTCTCAGCAAAAGCACGATCGAGAGGCTATCCGGCTTGGCCTGCAGTGAAATAAAATCTGGAGCTCGCGTAAACGTGTACGAGCAGGCCTTGCCCGACAGGAACGGCCGATACTCCAGGGCACGTCAAGATGCTGATTCAGATCAGGGCCTATGATAATCGAAAATGGATGAAGGAAGGAATGCACGTATCAGAGCAATCCGTCCATCCTACACGAATGGCTGCTGATAGCAAGGAAAGCACTTAAGTCATCACGTCGAATGACAACAATTGGCAACGAATGCTCTTTTCCTGTTAACCAGCAATAACTTACAGCAGACCAACTGCATGAAACGTAAGAATTGCCCTGCGGGCAACCGTCATATCTTCACAATCGCCATTGTCCAAGTCACTCGGCGATAGCGCGATTGGACGCCGCGACCACCGCCCCGGCCTTGCGGACCCCAGGTTGAAGGGTGGCGTACATGAGATCCTGTTTGCATTTTTCGTCCCCGTCTTTTTCGTCGTGGAGGTCCTCCAGTCCGGCGACGTGACCGAGTTCGTGCATGACGACGGTCAACAAGTCAACGAATTGCGGAATGCGAAGCGCTGGCTGCGAAGCAGAAAATTCTTTGTCGTCTCGTGGAGTCGTATCAATGTACCATCCATAACCGGCGGCATTGAAGTCAATGGTGATTAAATTTCCTACGGTTAGGCCGAGCGTCCTGCCGGGAAGATCGGCGATCACAAACTCAACGTCGGATAACAGGTCGACCGCGAAGCCGGCGACGACAAGACGGCTGACGCCTTCGACGATGAGCGGTTCTAATTGTTGCCAACTCACTGGGTAGGCCAAATCCACTTGTGGAACAAACCGGCTACTTTCTGTCGCCAACAGTGGCGCAGCCACCGTTGCCGAAGCGGAGAGTTCGCTCGTGTTGCCATCGGCGTCCGTGGCGGTGGCGACGATCGAACGGTTGATGACCGTGGGTCCGGCGTCGATGTTGGCGGTCTTCAGGCCGGGGCCAGCGATACTATCTTGCCCCAGGAACGCTTCAGCTTGCTCGCCGCTAGTGTCGGCCAAAAAGAATTCCACCGTAATCGGATACGCTGAATTGGTTGCGGACGACGACATCTCGTATTGGATGCCCAGATTTTCCATGCTTAGCATCGCGGACGTGAGATCCGGGGTATTCTGTAAATTATTCGCACCGTCGTCGTCGTCATCGGCATCGTTGGGCGCAGCGTTCTGACCGCCGATAGCGATGCCCAGTGCACCGTTACCGTGAATCGCGTTTTGTGAAACCCTGTTGCCCGTGCCGCCGCTGATCCAAACACCACGGCCCGTGTTGTAGGCGATTTCATTGCCGGTGCTGCCCGCCTCGCCACCAACCAAGTTATTGTAAGCGCCAGCAGAAATTCGGATTCCATCGCGGTTGCCAATCTGTTTCAGCGTCCGCTCGTCCAGACCGATCGAGTTGTTTTGCACTTGGTTACCGGTCGCGGCCACACCCGTGATTTTAACCCCTTGCTGCGTATTACCGCCGATGGTGTTGCCGCCGCCGCCCGCCACGCCGATCGTATTACCCACAGCGTTTTCGATCAGTACACCGCTGCGGGCGTTGGCCAACGGACCTGTGCCATCGGTATTGGTGCCGATGCGGTTATTTTGCACTAGGTTGCCGGCCGCGCTCGGACCTTTGAAATAAATACCGTTTTGCGAATTGCCCGAAATTACGTTGCCGAAATCCGTCGTGTCGCCACCGACCGTATGGCCGCCCGCTTCGATCCGCACGCCGTTTTTGTTGGCTACCGCAGCCGCACCCGCCACGTTCGTACCGATGGCGTTGCCTGAAACGGTGTTGTCATTCGCCTGGCTACCGATGATGAATACGCCCTGCTCGTCGTTGCCTGAAATCAGGTTCCCTTCGCCACCGCTCAGCGATCCACCGATCACATTTTTCTTGCCATTGCGAATGTAGACGCCGGTTTTGTTACCAACTGCTTCGTCACCACCAGCACTGGTGCCAATGAAATTGCCCACGACCACATTGCCGTCGGCCTTAAGAAAGACACCCGCCACCGTGTTGCCGGAGATTACGTTCCGCGCCGCCACCGTCGTCCCGCCGATCGTGTTGCCGGTAGCACTGCCGCTGATGACCACGCCTTCACGGTTGGAGACCGCCGCATTGCCAGCGGCGTTGGTGCCCATGAAATTACCGCCCACCACATTACCGGTTGACAGAGCGCCGAAAATCTTGACGCCTTCACGGACGTTCCCCGAAATGAGATTCGGCTCGTCGCCGATCTGATTTTGAACCGCGTTGCGAATCTGCACACCGCGGGTATTGGCCAGCCCGACAGTTCCGGTCACATCGGTGCCGACATAGTTGCCGTGGACCAAGTTGCCTTCGCCGCGGTTGATTTCGACGCCCTTGGTATTGCCGGAAATTAAATTGGCCGCCCCGCCCGGGCCACCGATCGTGTTGCCCGCGCCGTCGACAATATTAACACCTCGTGTGTTGCGAATCGCCGCCGTGCCGTCTGCGTTCGTGCCGATCCGGTTGCCGATAACGACGTTTTCGGTCGCCGCACCGCCACGAATGGCGACGCCGCTCTTGCTGCCGCTGATAACATTCCGGTCATCGACCGACGAACCCCCAATCGTATTTCCCGGCGCACCGGCGATTTCCACGTTCGCAATTCGATTCTTTAACTCGGACGTCCCCGCCGCGTTGGTGCCGATCATGTTGCCGGTCACCAAATTGCCCGTCGATTGAGGGCCTTCGATTTTTACGCCAAATCGATCGTTGCCGGAAATCGTGTTTTGACGCACGACATTACTCTCTGCATTAATGATGTAAATCCCCGCCTCCGCGTTGCCTCGATCCATCGTTCCCGTCGGATCAGTGCCGATGAAATTGTGTTCAATCGTCACGCCGTCACGTCGGCTGACAAAGACCCCATGTGCATTGAAACGATTAATCGCCAACCCCCGAATTGTGCTACCCCCGCCATTGCCGCTAACCCGAAAACCGCTCACCTCAACTCCCGCGTTCGTGCCGTCGATCTCGATCACCGGGCTGGCCGTCGCCGAATCGAACCCGGGCTGACTCGTGCCGTCGATCGTCACCGTCTCCGTAATATTCGGCAACGCAGCCGAAGGCTGTATCACGTGCGGACCCGCACCAGGAATGTTGAAACGAATAATGTCGGCACCCGCCGCAAGATTGGCAGATGCATTGGATTCTTCGATCGCTGCCCGTAGGTTGCACATACCGTCGACGTCGTTGCAAATCCCATCACCCGCATGCAAATCGGATCCGTCGCCGACCGAATTGACGGTGAACCTGTTCACTGTAGAGACGGTAAACCGATAGTCTTCGACTTCGCCGTCTAAGGCCAATCCTGTTGGCGAGAGCCCGCCCGCCGAACTTAAACGAAACCGCGCGAACGCGTCGCCGAATAGCGCATTGCTGGGCACTGAAATTTGAAATTCATTGTTTCCGGCCACCACTGGCAGACTCTTCAAAAGGTGTTCGTCGCCTGAGGGTATCCATGTGCCGTCACCATCAAAGTCTATCCAGGCATCAATGAACCCTGCCGCCGAGGCACTGATCGTAAAGGACGCCGTACCCCCCGCGAGCAGCATGCCATTGAGCGTCACGCCATCGTCATCGTTGTTTCCGTCCAGGTCATCGCCGGTCGCCGTGCTATCCGGTTGACCATCGGCATCCTGATCAACATCCGCACCTAGAAACAGAGCGGAAACGAGGTCGTGCCGCGCTCCATCGTCCGCCAATAACGTCGGAAAATTCGGCGGCCCCGGGTCGTCATCCGGCGCGTCGCCGTAGTCGAGTTCGAGTGTCGAGGCTACCAGGTCGTGATACGCTTGCAGGGTCGCTGCATCCGCATTGACGTCGCTGAGCCGCTCTTCGAGCAGAATAAGATCCGTGCTAAGTATCAGCCCATCGCCGTCCAGATCGCCGGCAGGATTGAACTGCGTGTTATCAGCCGCCAACAACGAATCGAACGCGGCGATGTCAACTGTCGTGTATTGACCATCAAAATTCAGGTCACCCAGGCCGGCGCCTTGCCCCACGAACTGCTGGCCGGCCAGTCGTTGAACATTGGCTGTGCCTGTTGGCTCAAACGTCACGACAGTCAGCACATTATTACCGCTTTTCATGCCGCCAAAAAACGTTTTGTATAAATTAAGGTCGACCTGTTCGGCCGCGCCCTGCCCCTGGGTTGCCAAATCTCGGATCTCTTGCTCTGTCACCGAACCCGGAAAATTCAAAAACACGTGAACGTTGTCGGCCGTATAATCCGGTGACTCCAATAGAATATCGTGATCACCAGAACCGACAGCGTTGACGGATCGAATTTCTTTTACATTAACTACGGGCGGCAGCCGATCAACGTAGATCGACTCGTTCCACGCAGCGAATGCCGCCGGCCCCCCGTCCGTACGATGACGGAAGGCGCGCGCTTCGACAAAGTGAACGCCCTCTTCCAATTGGGTCAAGTCAATCGTCTGTAAAAATTCGCCATCGCCACGCGGCGCGCCAAGTCCGCCCAGCCCAATCAGCGGGCTCGATTTGTCCGTGAAAAACTCGTAGCCATAAGTTGGACTACCGGGCGCCACATGATCGACGAAACCGTTGCCGTTGACATCACGGCCACCATCCAGTTTGAGCATGGCGTTGTCGCCATCGGCAAAGATGTCACGCAGCTCGTCGAGCCCCAGATGTCGTACTTCACGAGTCTTAAGGCGGACTTGCATGGTATCTCCTTTGACCACATGCAAATCGCTTTGCCGTTTTCTGCCGTTCTCAAAGGCATTCGCGATATCCGTATCGCCGGCCAATACTGAATCAACTCCGATCAACTCCAGTCCCGCATCCGCATGCGGTTTCCCCAATCCGTAAATTACGTAGCCGCGTTGGTGTTCCAGCCCGTTGGCATTCAGATTGCGCGGCACGCGGATGGTGACGTAACTCTTGCCATCGCCACCCTCGAACACCGTCAACACCTCGGAGATATCGTTGAACGGATCGACGAGTGGATCATCAGCATTGCCGGTCAATTCGACCAGCAACGTACCCGGTGCAAACCCGACCTCGACCGTACGTTCGTCAAATCCCCCGTCGCCACGGTTCGACAACCCCACGACCGCATTACTGACTCGTTCGAAGATATAGATTCCCTGGTCATCTACCCAGCGCTCGACGTAATTGCCCCGCCCGTGCGTTTTACGAATTTCGACGAGCCTTGTAATCAAGCTGCCTGCACCAACGCTTAGTGCATCTCCGCGGCCTTCTTTCGGAAATTCGCGGTCCTCTCCGAACTCTTTGCCGTTGAAATACACGACCGCATTGCCGGGCAGCATCAGCATTAAAGCGTGTGCGACGTTGTTCAACTTGAACGGCTTGAAAACATCATGGTTCTGCACGAACTTCAATCCCGCCGAGCCGTCGTGCAGTCCATTCTGTGATACGTCCAACCCTGCATCTTTAACGTTGCCCCAGGCGTTTGGCTGGCCGTAGTGTTCTAGGTTATCCTTGACGGCGAAATACCATTTAAAATCGAGGGTGTCGCGGTTTCCACCGACACGGCCAGTATCGTTGGGGTCAATGTCTTTCTTGACGTGCGGAAGTAGGATCGCGGGATTGGCATCAAACACCTCGGTGTAACTGAAAACATGCTGCGGACTGCCGTCGAGCAGTGGCCTTCGGTTCGCACGGTAAACGGCCCGATCGAAAAAATCAAAGACGAAGCCCTGCATGTGTTTGCCCGCGTCGATGCGCAGACCATCGACGCCGACCGTTTGTATCAGCCACTGCGCATTGCGCATCAAGTAGCCCAAAGCGTTCTCTTCGACCGCATCACCAGCCAGCGGATTTTCAAGATTGAACGAATGGACCGGAATATTCTGTTCACCGGTGGCTGGATCAAAGATGAAGATCGTATCGTGGCCGATGTCCGGATAGAACCGCCCATTTTCAGGATCCGGAACATTTGCGATGCGTCCGAAGGCAGGTGCCGTGCCAGCGCGAATATTGCGCGGGTCATCGTCATCCACTGGGTTCCGAATAAATCGATGATTCTTTTCGTGGGCTATGTCGACCAGGCCGGCTAGCCGTTCATACTCGGGCCCGCCCCAAAACGCTGAATGAAAATCGCCATCGATATCATCCGGCAATGTGATGCTCAGCCCCGGATACCCTCCCGCATCGACAAAACCGGGCGTCGAGAAATCTGAATAACCGTTGTGATTCAAAACGAAATCGACATGCAGATCGCGCCCTGCGCGGTGCAGCACCTCAGCCGTGCGTTTGAGGCTGTCTTCGGTTCCGTACAGTGTCTTCTTGTCCCATTGACCGAGATCGAAGCGGTCGTAAACATCGTAGCCGACCGTTAAATCGCTGGTGTCGCCGCGGAACGGTGGCGGTGCGTAAACGGCGCCGTACCCGGCCGCAAACAAGTCCGGCGTCCGCTCGTTAATCGTGTCGTAAGAAGCCTCAAACCACTGCAGGAAGGGCGCCGGCGAGACATCGACCGCCAGCATCTCTCGCCGCTCAAGCGGCTCGAACGCGAGGTTAGTCACGCGACGCGACCGTACATTTTTGCGGCGATTCGTAATCCGCACGATGGCTGAATAAAGACGGTCGGTAAGATGGCTGGCAAAGGACATTAACGTCTAGGTTACCGGATGAAATAGCCTTGCCACGGATGTGTGTTACACGCCTGACAATCTCATCCTATCCAGGAATCGTATCCACCGCTACATTTCGGTCTGGATTCGGAGCTATCGACCGGTCGTGGGGGAAGCTACAAACCGCACCGATCCCAGATTACAATAAACGGCCGACTCGCTTGCCTGCGACTGCCCTATTGATCACCCGAACATTACTTGGGAACAACTGTCATGTCCGACAACGCATCAAAAATTACCCGCCGCGACATTCTGCACGGTACCGCCGCTGCCGCCGGTGCGATTTGTTTGGCAGGTTCGGCAGCCGCCGCCGATACCAAAAAGAAAAGCGGCAAGAAAACTGCCGAAGCACTCAAAGGCAACATTAACCACTCGATCGTGCAATGGTGCTTCTCCGAGCATTGGGACGTCGAACGCACTTGCCAGATCGGCAAACAGCTCGGTTGCAAAAGCGTCGAACTGATCGGCCCCGACGATTGGCCGACGCTAAAGAAATACGACATGGCGTGCGCGATCGCGCCGAGCCATCTGTTCATGCAAGGCATGAACAATCCGAAGTACCACGGCCCGTGCATCGAGCTGATCAAACAGCGGATTGACGACTGCGCCGACGCGGGCTTCAAGACGGTTATTTCGTTTACTGGCTACGCTGCCGAGACGGGCGAGTGGGCGGACGGCAAAAATCCGGCCCCCGAGAAGCTACCGAAAAATCCTCGCGTGATTTCGCCGGACGAAGGCGCCAAGAACTGCGTCGCCGGTTTTAAAAAAATCGTCGGTTATGCGGAAAAGAAGAAGGTCAACATTTCGCTCGAAATGCTTAACACCCGCGTCGCCTCGCACCCGATGAAGGGCCATCCAGGCTACCAGGGCGACCACATTGACTACTGCATGGAAATCATCAACGCCGTGGGCTCGCCGCGTTTAGGTTTGTTGTTCGATATTTATCACGTACAAATCATGGACGGCGACATCATCACACGGGTCAAACAATGCAAAGAGGCGATCAACCACGTGCATACGGCCGGCAATCCGGGGCGCGGCGAATTGGATGAGCAGCAGGAAATCAACTATACGCCGTGCATGCAGTCGCTGATTGATATCGGCTACGAAGGCTACGTCGGTCACGAATTCATCCCGACACGCGATCCACTGGCGGGACTTAAGCAGGCCGTTGCGTTGTGCGATGTATGATGCAGTTGCTTCGCTGGCTAATCGTCTGCGCGACGGCTGCGGTGGCGGCGGGATGCGGGCCCGCGCAGCAGCCGGCGAAAAGCGGACCGGCGGCGCAACTCGAGACATCGTTTGAAGAACAACTGGCGGCGGTCCGCTCTGGTGAACTTGACCGAATCGAAATCCGCTTCCGCGCGCTGTCGATGGATGAACTGGCGGAGCTTCAAAAACTGACCGATTTGAAACAGCTACGATTGGAACAGACGCCTATTTCGGATGAGGGCGTCGAGTTACTGCTGAATCTGCGCGAGCTAAAAATCCTCAACCTTCCGCGAGCCCGGTTTACGGACCTCGCGTTGGCGCGGCTCGGACAGCTCTCCAAACTAGAGTTGCTGCGCTGCGGCAGTCCCCAGGTTTCTGATGACGGCATCGCGCACATCCGTCAGTTGTCGAGGCTGCGGTTTCTGCACTTGATTGACACGCCCATCACCGACGCGGGACTGAAACATCTGTACGGCATGACGCAACTCGAGTCGTTTTACATCGACGGCGGCAACGTGACAGAGGCGGGGCTCGGTGAGTTGCTAAAAGCTTTACCGGCGCTTCACATGCACGTACGCGGCGACCATCTGGCGAACGATCCAAACGCGGACAAGCATGGAATGTGAGTTTGCGCCTCGCGATTTACGGTTACAGGTCCGGGAGAACCACCTGTCGAATTGCACGCGGGACATCTTAGATCGACTACTGCAGTCATCTGCATTCCTACAATGCCCGGATCGCGGGTGACGCTATGGGCAAACCAAAACAAAGAGGCTGGCAACCGAACAAAAGACGCATCCCTGCGGTTTTCAAGAACTCGGATTGAAACGCAAATGGACGCTACTTTTTCTTCGTTGTCGAAGACTTTTTACTGGTTGCCTTGGCCGATTTACTGCGATCGGCTTTCAGCTTGGCAACCTTTTTCTTTTGTTCGTCCGTCAGCAAGTCTGTAATTTCCTCATCGCGATCCGCCATTAAGGCTTTGAGCTGCGAGGAGTGGTCTTTCCTAAGGTTTTCGAGTTTTTTGTAGTACTCTGCTTGAATGTCGTAGATTTCCTTACGTTGTTTGTCGTCAACCACGGATCCGTAGTGAGCCGGCAGGCGACCTTTAAACTTCGTCGCTTCATCCTTTCCCGGTTTTTTGGTCGTTTTTTTAGCCGTTGTTGAATTTTTCGACGGGCCGGCTTTCTTTTCAGCCGCCGCGGTCGTGCTCGGCGGCAGGGCCGTCAGCAGACCGATCAAAAGCCACAAGATTCCGTTCGCGACGATAACTCTCTTCATGACTCTAGTACTCCTTTAAATGGGTCCAAAATGGGGCCGTGAATTCTGCGCCGGCGACCAACGCCGCGCTCGGTTCGGAAGTCTATACACGCCGCGACAGGCGGGCAACTATTTAGCGACGTTCCTTGAAGAGTTCACCGCGATGCGGACCGGATGCCCATGAAATGCCGGCCGGATGCCAATTTCCCTTTGAACGAAGGCGGGCCGACATGCTACAATCGCCCGTATCAACCCCTCTATGAAACACGAAAAAACGGAAATGGTAGACGCGGTATGACAGATCACGGCAAGCCTGAGGACAAGTCGGCAGAATCGCCCGTTTTAGAGCGGTTGTTCGGCGAAAAAATGCGGCGAGAACTAATCGAAGAAGATCGCCATGCCTGGAAAATGGTTTGTGGCCTACTGTTTTCGATCGTTCTGGGCGGAGTCCTGCTGGGTTTCTTGGGCGTCATGCTGGCGACCTGACCGTTTCTTGGCGGCTGCACCTTCGCCCGGAGACGGCGAAACTCCATTTGAGCCTCGGCGGTTTCAAATCATGGCTCAACGGGCGGCCGACCCTCCCGGTTTTATTTCTAACTTCTCTGACGAGCGTACTTTATCCGGACATCTGTCGAACGGTACGATGGAAGCACGCAGCCGGCCTGCTTTCCTGCGGAATTAACGGCCGCCGATTTCCACTTCCAGTCGATGCGACCCTCAGATGCCCGACCTCCGCCCCAACCTCATCTTTATCATCACCGACCAGCAGCGATTTGACACGATTCGCGCGCACGGCTTCGAACATCTGGACACGCCGAATCTAGATCGGTTAGTCGACAACGGCGTCTCGTTTTCGCAGTGTTACGTTACGGCCGCATCCTGTGCGCCGGCGCGGGCGAGTCTGTTTAAGGGATTCTATCCGCACACGACCGGAATTTTGAAAAATGCCGACCGCTGGCGGCGGTCATGGATCGAACTGCTCAACGATGCAGGCTACCACTGCACGAACATCGGCAAGATGCACACGTGGCCTTTCGAAACGGGCCTGGGTTTCGACGAGCGCTACGTCGTCGAAA
Organism: Planctomycetota bacterium; assembly: GCA_036337375.1. Taxonomy (GTDB): domain Bacteria; phylum Planctomycetota; class Planctomycetia; order Pirellulales; family UBA7805; genus JAYZEI01. The sequence continues at coordinate 10,611 of JAYZEI010000165.1, forward strand.
ACAAAGACCGCTACCTAGAGGGACGGTACTACTTCGACGAATGGGACAAGGCACTGCGGTTTCGCGGCCTCGTAAAGCAACAGCGCGAACTGTATCGCAAACTACCCGACTACCGCGAGCGGCTCGGCGCGTTCGAATGGGAACTGCCGGAAGACGCCCATCCCGACAACTTTGTCGGCGACATGGCCACCTGGTGGATCGACAGTTTTCCAAAGACCGAACCGCTGTTTTTGGAAATTGGGTTCCCGGGCCCCCATCCACCCTACGACCCCGTACCTCGATATGCTGATCCCTATCTGAGTAAAGACCTACCGCTGCTGGATGTAACGCAAGAGGAACTCGACGGGCAGCCGCATCCGCTCAAGGCACTGCGGGTTCACAACAACGAAATCGATCACGATTCGGTCGTCCTCGATTTGGAACCGACATACGAACAGCGACAGCGGCAGCGGGCCTACTATTTAGCCAACATCACGATGATCGATGAGAAGTTGGGGCAGATCCTCGACGCGCTTGAGCGTCGGGGTTACCTAGAAAATTCGGTCGTCATTTTCACTTCGGATCACGGTGATTGCCTGACCGATCACGGGCACAGCCAGAAGTGGACAATGTACGACTTGATCACTCGGGTGCCGCTGATTGTATCGTCGCCGGGGCGGTTCGCTGGCGGAAGGTCCATTGACGCATTGTGTCAGCAAATGGACCTGGGGCCGACAATTTTGGAACTGGCCGGGGTCGAAGTGCCGCCGGAGTTGGAAGCGGTCACGATGCTCTCCGCGCTGGAAGGTAAAAGCTGGCCGGGTCGCGACTACGTTTTCGCCGAACAGGCGAAAGACGGCATCTTGACCGACACTGAATTTATGACGATGGTCCGATCGCCCGACTGGAAACTGGTACATTTTCTCGACGAGCCTTGGGGGCAATTGTTCGATCTGACCAACGACCCACATGAGGTTCAAAACCTTTGGGACGATCCGGAATCCATCGAAATGAAACGCGAGTTATTGGCTGTGCTCCGCGAATGGCGGATCCGCAGCCAGTATCACACGGCCGCGTGGTCGGCCGATTGGCGGTAGGCGAATAAAATGGGCATCTTGCTGATTCTGTGTGTCGGCGTTGCCGTCGTGATCGGCGGTATTTTGCTGTTCCGGCTGCACGCCTTTCTGGTCCTTATCCTGGCGGCGCTGGTCGTCAGCGCGCTTACGCCAGCCGACTCAGTGCGGCGATACGCGCTGAACCAGACAAAAATAAAATTCGACTCCCTTAGGAGCGACACGGAAGAAATCTGTTTGAAGGCCAACCCGACAGTTGTTCCCCTCGGTACGCAATTGCTGGTCGTCCTTGGCGGGACCGATGAAACTGTCGCGATTACGGTCGTGCGATTTGAAGAGGTCGCAGGCAGATCGTTGGCAGTCGCCACCGGCTATGGTTCAAGACCGTGGTTCGACGACAATGTCGTCGTCTCGCCCAAGGATGTACGCGCCGCAGACAAACTGGCCCAGACAACGATCGGCGAGCGGGTGGCGACATCATTCGGGGCGACTTGCGGTAAAATCGGCATCCTTATCGCGATGGCCGCAATCATCGGAAAATGCCTGCTCGACAGCGGCGCAGCGGACAAGATTGTGCGTTCCGCATTGAAGTTGTTTGGCGAGCGGGGCGCACCGGGCGCATTCGTCAGCAGCGGGTTTTTGTTGGGCATTCCGGTGTTCTTCGATACTGTTTTCTACCTGATGGTCCCGCTGGGTAAGGCGCTTCGAGTGCGTACCGGACGCAATTATTTACTTTACGTGTTGACGATTGTTTGCGGCGCGACAATGGCCCATTCGCTCGTACCGCCGACGCCGGGACCATTGTTTGTTGCCGAGTCGTTAGGCGTCGATTTGGGATTGATGATTCTGTGCGGATGCGTCGTTGGGTTGTTTGCCAGTACGGCCGGCTACATTTATGCGCAATTCATGAACAGCCGCTTTGAATTGCCTCTGCGCGAATCCGAAGATTTGTCGCTGGCGGATTTGGATAACTTGGTTCAGCGCGACGAAAGCGAGTTGCCGCCACTCTGGATTTCGCTCGCGCCAATCTTGTTGCCGGTCATCCTGATTGCCGGCTACACCATTCTGAAAAACTACAACGGACATTTTTCGCCGACTTTTATGTACGCGGCCAAAACACTCGGCAACAAGAATATTGCGCTCGTCATTTCGGCGTCAATCGCGCTGATCACACTGGTGCGGCAAAAAAAGACCGATCGCAAAGCGCTGGCGGCATCGGTTCACTCGGCGCTGGCCAGCGGCGGCGTCATTATTTTGATCACGGCGGGCGGCGGCGCGTTTGGCCGCGCGATGCAGCAGACAGGTGTCGCTTCGCTGATTCAGGATTTACCCCAGGGATCGATGCTGTTGACGCTGTTGCTGGCGTTTCTGGTCACCACCGCAATTCGCACCGCGCAAGGTTCCGCGACAGTAGCGATGATCACGGCCGTTGGAATTCTCGCCGGAGTTGCCAGCGCCGAGCAATTGGGGTTTCATCCGGTTTATGTGGCATTGGCTATCGGCTGCGGCAGCAAACCGCTGGCCTGGATGAACGACAGCGGCTTTTGGGTCATTTGCAAGATGAGCGGAATGACGGAAACCGAGGGCTTGAAGTACATCACGCCGATGAGCGCCGCCATGGGTGTTGTCGGGTTAACTGTCACCATTCTCGGAGCGTGGCTATTTCCAATGACGGGATGATTGATCTCGGCACCGGCTACTTCGCGCCATCCGCGACGACCGGTAGACTGAGGGCCCGCGCTGGCAATTTGCGGCGGTTACTTCGTCTGGCCCCATCTAAATTCGGAGACCGATCATGAAAATGAACCCGTCCATTCTGCTGTCCTGCATGGCGGTAGCTGTACTTGTCGGCTGCAATTCGGCTGATTCGCCAAAGAAGCCTGGCTCGAGTGATGGCACGCAAGCAAGTGAAAACCCCACAACCGGCGACGGCAGCGGAGAAAAACCAAAAACGAATGAAACAGCAACCACCGGCGAGGAGACAAACGGCGTGAAACGCGAAGAATGGGGAACCGCTGGAGATGGCCAGAAAGTCTTTCTGTTTACGCTGACGAACAAGAATGGAACCGTCTGCAAACTGACGAATTGGGGGGCTTTGATTTCTGAACTGCACGTCAGGGACAAGGGCGGCAAACTCGGCGACGTGGTGCTCGGCTACGAATCACTCGAACGCTGGCTCGACAGCGACGGCAACGGCAATGCGAATCCCTCGTATTTCGGCTGCACGGTCGGACGTTATTGCAATCGCATCGCCAATGGAACTTTTGAGCTCGATGGCGAAACATACCTTTTGGCCCAGAATAACGACCCCAGCCACTTGCACGGCGGCAAAGTTGGCTGGGACAAAAAAGTTTGGGCCGGCGAAATTGTCGATCATGACGACGGCCAGGCGGTGAAATTCCAGCTTACGAGTCCCGACGATGACGAAGGATATCCGGGCAACGTTCAGGCCGAGGTGATCTACGTGCTGACCGACGACGATGCGGTGCGTATCGAACACTCGGCGACGACCGACAAGGCAACGCCGGTAAATATGACAAACCACACTTATTTCAATCTGGCCGGGGAAGGCAGTTCCACCATCCTGGATCACGAACTGAAACTCGAAACTGCCAAGTACACCGAATTCGGCAAGAACGACATCCCCACCGGCGAAATCAAATCGGTCGAAGGTACGCCATTTGACTTCACCAAATCGACCCGCATCGGCGACAGAATTGAAAAATTAGCCGGCGAACCCGGCGGCTACGATCAGAACTACCTGCTCCGCGAAGAGAAAGTCGAGCAGCCCGCGCTGGCGGCGACGGTCCACGACCCGGCCAGTGGCCGCGTGCTGGAAATCTTGACGACCGAGGTGGGGATACAGTTCTATTCAGGAAACTATTTGGACGGCTCGTTGGTCGGCAAAACCGGTAAGAAGTATGAAAAGCACTTTGGCTTTTGCCTGGAACCGCAATTCCATCCCGATTCGCCGAACAAACCGCAGTTTCCGTCCAGTACTTTGAAGCCCGGCGAACGGTATTCGCACATCACCATTTTCAAATTTGGAGTGCGCGAGTAAGGCAAAGGCACGATCGTTACTCACCGGCGGGACCGTCATTTCGGGCGCTGCAAACGAACTCGTTTGCCGGAAATGATCCGGCACCGCGGTCGGGGCGGCGGCTTGTGGTTTAAAACGGCCATGATGGCGCCTGTTAATATGCCGGCTCGCTAGGCGTTCGTCCCGCGGTGCCAATTTACGCGGTAGCTGGGCTGCTCCAAAGTCAAAGCGGCTTCGGCCACGATGGTCCGGGAACAAGCTGATGCAGTTTTTTAGTTTCCACCTCATGCCTTGGGACCGGTTGGGCAATGCGCTGGATCATTACGAGTCGGTTTGGACTTGGTTGCCCAATACCTATTACGATCCGGAGCATGGCCACGATTTATACAACCGATATCTTGATGAGTTGTTGTTGGCCGAAGAACTCGGTTTTGATGGCGTCTGCGTCAACGAGCACCATCAAAACGCATATGGGACAATGCCGAGCCCAAACCTGATGGGCTCAATCCTGGCCAGGCAAACCAAGCGCGTAAAAATCGCGGTGATCGGAAATGCCCTGCCGCTTTACAACCCGCCCACGCGCGTGGCTGAAGAATACGCCATGATCGACGTCATCAGCGGTGGTCGGCTGATCGCCGGCATGGTCGTTGGCGGCGGCCCCGAATATTACAGTTTCACGGTGAACCCAACCCACGCGCGGACGATGTATGCCGAGGCGCTCGATTTGTGCGTCCGCGCATGGACGGAACCGGGGCCCTTCGAACATTATGGAAAACATTGGAAACTGAAATACGTTAATCCCTGGCCGCTGCCGATACAAAAACCGCATCCGCCGATCTGGATTCCGGGCGCGGGCAGTATTGAAACTGTCAAGTTTGTCGCCGCGCGGCGATACAGCTATATGGGGATTCCGTATTTTCACGTCGACGTGCTGAAAAAGAACTTCGACCTGTTCCGCCAGAGTTGCGAAGACGAAGGTTACACCGCCGATCCGGAACAGATCGGAATGTTACTGCCCATTTACGTAGCGGATTCCGACGAACAGGCCTGGGCCGAATACGAACAACACCTTTTCTACTTCGCCAAAAAACTGTTGAAAGGCCTGGCCGTTTTTCCACCCGGCTACACCACTGCCAGATCGATCGCGCGTATCAACCAGGCTATGAATAAGTTTTTGGTCAACGTTGAAACCCGCCGGGAAGTTGAAGAGGGCAGCTACGCGATCGTCGGAAGTCCGGCAACGGTCCGCGATCGGTTGATCGAAATCGTCAAATACCTGGGCATCGGCAACCTGCTGGGACTATTCCAGATTGGAACATTGCCCGCGGATCTGACCGAAAAAAATCTGCGGATGTTCGCCAGCGATGTGCTGCCGGATCTCCGCCGGGAACTGCCATGACCGCCACAGGGCCACCATCGAAGATTATCACTGTAGGCGGCAAGAAAACGCAATTGACCGTCGGCGGCAGCGGGCCACCGTTGCTCTATCTGCACAGCGCCGGCGGAGAAACGGAGTGGATGCCGTTCCACGAACAACTCGCAGATAATTTTACGGTCTATCTTCCAGCTCACCCGGGATTTGCGCTTTCCGAAGGCCTCGACCAGATCGAGGACATCCAAGACCTCGTCTGGCATTATGTTGACTTGCTGGACTTGCTCGGTCTGCAACGGTTACCAATCATCGGCCTCTCAATCGGCGCCTGGCTGGGCGTCGAACTCGCGATTCACCGCCCCGAGTGTGTCGGGCGTTTGGTGATGGCTGCCGCGGCAGGCCTGCATCTGGCCGATGCTCCGATGGCCGAGATTTTCATCGACGATCTTCAACAGATCCGCGAGCTATTATTTTTCGATCCGTCCAGCGAAGCTCTGCAACTCGTGGTACCGGCGTCGTTGGATGACGAGCGAATTTTGAACTGGATCCGCGCCCGTGAAGCAACCGCCCGGATCGGCTGGAATCCGTACCTGCACAATCCGCGACTCCGGCAACAGCTGCACCGCGTCGCTTGTCCAACACTGGTGATGTGGGGCCGCGAAGACAAACTCATCCCACTGGCTCACGGCACATATTACGCCGAGCATATTCCCGACGCGGAACTGAACGTCTTCGAGCAGTGCGGTCACATGATCCCGTTCGAAAAGCCCGACGAGTTCGTGGCCGACGTCACCCGCTTCGTTGCCAAAGGCCCATCCGAAATAACATAGGCCGAGTAGGAATCCGGCCGGCAAACAGACGCGATCAGTCGTACTGAATAAGACTGACCGTCTCGTGTGGATGCAGTCGTTTGCTTCCACCGAGTGATGTAAGTTCCACTACAAACGCACAGGCAACAACATTCGCCCGTGTGCGTTCGATCAGTCGGCAGCAAGCTTCCATGGTACCGCCGGTCGCCAGCAAGTCGTCAACGAGCAGGACATTCTGACCGGCCTCAACGCCGTCGATGTGAATCTCAAGTTCATCCGTACCGTATTCCAGTTCGTACTCGAAGGCGTGCGTACGAAACGGTAATTTGCCCGGTTTGCGCACGGGCACAAAGCCCGCGTTCAATTCCAGGGCAAGCGGGGTTGCGAAGATAAAGCCACGGGCTTCCGCTGCGGCAACGATGTCGACGGGGCGATCGCGAAATCGCTCGGCCAATTGACCGATCGACTCGCGCAGGGCGGCCGGTGATGCCAAAAGCGGCGTAATGTCGCGAAAGAGGATTCCCGGTTTTGGGAAATCCGGAATCGACCGCACGTAGTCCGCAAGCGAAATTCCGCTGTCCCTATCCATGCGTGGGAGTATAGACCCCGACCGGGCGGAGTCAAGAGTCGCCACCCGGCGGTGCGAATGCTACGGCGATTTACGTTCCGGCAACGCCGAGCGTGCGGCGGCTATAGCGCATTCGGTTCCTGCAGTCCGTGATGTAGCTTGCCGAGCGCTTCGGTCTCAATTTGACGAACGCGCTCGCGGGTCAGTCCGAGCGATTCGCCAATTTCCTTGAGCGTGTGTGGTTCGCCACCACCGAGTCCAAACCGCATTTTCAACACGGTCGCTTCGCGGATGTTCATTTCTTCCAGCATCTGCATGACGTGCTTTAAGCTGTCGTTCTCGAGCATCGTATCTTCGGGAGTCTTCATCCGCTCGTCTTCGACCATATCGCCTAGCGACCAACCTGCCTCGGATTGATCGGTTTGCGGTGTGGCGTTGTAAATGCGAATGGCCTTTTTGATGATCGGCAGCTTCTTCTTGGGCAACCCCAAAACGCGGGCAACTTCTTCCGATGTCGGCGAGCGTCCAAGTTCCTCCTGTAATCGGGCCGATGCGCGGCGCCATTTGGACAGCAACTCGACCATGTAAGCTGGAATGCGAATCGTCTTCGCCGAATTAATTAACGCACGTTTGATCGATTGCTTTATCCAGTAACTTGCGTAGGTCGAAAATCGGGTGCCCACCGCGGGATCGAAACCTTCGACCGCGCGGAGCAGTCCGAGGTTGCCTTCCTCGATCAAATCCTGAAGCGCCAGCCCTTTACTCGTATAACCGCGGGCGATGTTAACCACCAATCGCAGATTGGCGCGGACCATTCGATCGCGAGCTCGGACATCACCTTCGGCAATCTTTCCGGCCAGTTCCCGTTCATCGGCCGCCGTTAGAAGCGCGGTCTCGTTGATTTCCTTCAGGTATGTTTCCAATGGTGTTTGCAAAGAGGAATCCGACACCCGTCGCCGCTGGCTTTTCTCTGTCTTTGTGCTCGTCATGTGTTTCGCTACCCGTTAGCTCAATTCGGTGTTGATACGAGGCTCCGATCTTGTTTTATCGACGACACGAACGTCCGCCTAAAGGAATGCCGCGCAGTGAGTAAGTGCAGCGAATATGCACCCGGGACGTGTTTTACCGAACAGACGTGAGCGTCTTGTTGCAGCCGAAATCGCAATCGCACCGCGGGCGAGGATTATGCAAATCGATCACGATACGACACCAACATCGCTGCCAGACACCAGGAAACACCCGAACAGGCATTACATCTGGACGACCAGGACCGCCGGGCCCGTTCTACGGATCGTTACGATTCTTCGTTTTTGTCCGCATCGTCGGATTCTGCGTCCGCGCCGGTGGCTTCTTCTGCAGTGGCTTCTTCTGCAGTGGCTTCTTCTGCAGCGGCTTCTTCTGCAGTGGCTTCTTCTGCAGCGGCTTCTTCTGCAGCGGGTTCTTCCGCAGCGGGTTCTTCCGCAGCGGGTTCTTCTGCAGCGGCTTCTTCTGCAGCGGGTTCTTCCGCAGCGGCTTCTTCCACAGCGGTTTCTTCCGGCTCAACACTCGTTTGGATCAGCGGTCCCGAAGCGTCGCCAATTCCACCCTTCAACGCCGATGATGACTTCTTCCCTTCAATACCGGAATCGTCCGCCGAGCCCACTTCTTCCAACGCATCTTCGTCGGCCCACTCGACCCGCTTGCGCGACAAACCAATCTTGCGTTCGTCGGTATCGACCCGCAGCACTTTAACTTCGATTTCTTCGCCCTCTTTCACGACATCCTGGGGATTATCGACCTTCTGGTCCGAAAGCTCCGAAATATGCAGCAGACCTTCAAGCCCGTTTTCCAGACCGACGAATACTCCG
>JAYZEI010000166.1:0-12834 GCA_036337375.1 Planctomycetota bacterium
ACGGCCCGCGGCTGCGACGGTTTGGGAACACGTAACGTCAGTCGGATCAAAGCAAAAGCCGAGTTGGTTAAGAGCCAATTTGAAGATGAGTGGGACGCGAAGGCGCAGGAAATTCAGAACGAAATCACCGCCCAAACTGAATTGCGCACGAAAAAGGTGGAAAGGAAAGACGAAGCCAGTCGGAATGGCGAGCCGTATTCGACCGAGCAATTGCAAGATCACAACGACGAATTGGATCAGATTGACGATGTGGTCGAAATCAAAAATGGTGAGGTCGCGGAACTACAGGAGAAAAGGGCCAAGGCGAAAAAGAAATTGGAAATCGGTCTATGGCGCGACTTGGATAATGCATCCAAGAATGCCAGCTTCCACAACGACATGAACGCGTATTGGTATCAAATATTATTTGTGTTTGGGTCGCAGCTCCTGACGATCGGCTTGTTGATTATGGGTTTTCACGGCCACGGTCCGGAGCGTTGGATTTGCCTGATCATGCTGGCCATCATCACCTTCAGCCTCTACGTCGGCGGCGCGGCTTGGATTAGCTCACTTGATCTGCGTTAGCGGGGTGTCAAATCTGTTTTACGTTGGCGGATTGCAATCCGAAGCATAAGCGAGGGAATGGGTTATCCGTTCTCCCTTGCGGTTTGAGTAGGCCGCCGGAAATTGCCGACTGCCTACCACTCGGTTAGACGTTTGCGGCAATACGGTTACAATGGAGTCTGGCCAGCAAGACAGTCCGCCGCGGCAGCCGCTCGATGAAAGTTTGGTACAACAAAATTAACGAGAGTCGAAGGTCGGTCCTCGACCTTCAGGGCGCTGAGTTTCGAGTTGGCCGCGATCAGTCGAATGACGTCGTTCTAAACAGCCCGTTGGTTTCTCGCCAGCATGCGGTCGTCCGCGTTCGAGACGGCAGTCTGGAGCTGGAAAACGTTGGGCTCAACAGTTGCCTGGTTGGTGACGTCGAACTGTTGGGTGGTCAAAGCGTTTCGTTTTCGCCTGGCGCGAAGGTGCGAATTTGGCCGTACACTCTGACATTCGAATCGGAAACCGTCGCGCAATTCTCTCGCGGCGAGTTGGAAGCGCACTTGCGGTCGATCATGGCCGACCTGGAATTGAAAATTCATCAGAAGCTACTCGAGCGTCTGGATCTGTACGAATTTGAAGGCGAACGCGGTGCGAACGAAGAGAGCATTTTGTTGCTGGAGAACAATATCGAAGACGTTTGTCGCGAGATGGATCTTTTCGGTGAACACAACGAAAAACTGCTCGAAGAAATCAGCGGCTTGACGCTTCGCGATCAATTAGTCAACCAGTTGATTATGGAAACGGGCCAGGCCGACGAGGTTTTCGATTTGGCCGCACTGACCAGCAACGAATTCGATGTTCCCGCGACGCTTGTGCCCGAACGGGAAACTGAGTTGCACAGCCTGCTTCAGTTTATTCGCGAGCGGATGCAGTTGAACGAATTGCCCGACGTCAGCAGCCGTATCCGCAGATTGGAAGATCAATTTTACACTTCGTTTCATTTGGTCCGTCCACACCTTCACGGGGAGTTGCGCAAATACCTGATTTTGCGTTCCATCAAGAAAGACCTTAAAGACACAGTTTTCGGTTTTGGTCCGCTCCAGGATTTGCTCCGTGCGCCCACGATTTCGGAAATTATGGTGGTGACCAGCGATCAAATCTTCGTTGAACGCGATGGCGTGATCGAGCGGTCGGGGCGGCGGTTCCTGTCGGAGAAAGTGACCGAAGCAATCATCGAGAGGATTGTTGCCCAGGTGGGGCGGCGGATCGACAAAAGTCAACCGCTGGTCGACGCCCGCTTGCCGGACGGCTCGCGGGTGAACGCGATCATTCCTCCCTTGGCGATCAAGGGCCCCTGTCTGACGATCCGAAAATTTCCAATTCAGCGGCTGACGATGGACGACCTGATAGAATTCGGGAGCATTAACCATGCCGCAGCCACGTTCCTCCGCGCCTCGGTAATCAATCGACGAAACATCCTCGTTAGCGGTGGAACCGGCACCGGTAAAACGACGTTTTTGAATATCCTTTCGAGTTTTATTCCGTACAAAGAGCGCTGCATCACGATCGAAGATACCACGGAACTGCGGATGCATCAGGAGCACGTGGTTACCCTCGAATCGAAACCGCCAAACGTCGAAGGGGTCGGCGCGTTTACGATTCGCGATCTCGTCCGTAACTCTTTGCGGATGCGGCCCGATCGTATCATTGTCGGTGAGTGCCGCGGCCCCGAAGCTCTGGACATGGTCCAGGCGATGAACACCGGACACGACGGCTCGATGACGACGTTGCACGCCAATAGCGCGCGGGAAGTGATGGAGCGTCTCGAGGTGCTGATTTTGATAGCGGCCGATTTGCCCGTGATTTCGATTCACCGCCAAGTGTCTTCGGCGATCGATTTGATTGTTCACATCGACCGCATGACGGGCGGTTCACGAAAAGTAACTCAAATCTCGGAAGTTACCGGCGTCGATCCCGACACCAGTCGGGTGAATGTTACCGACATTTTTAACATCCGCGGTGGCAAACTGCAGCCGACCGGCTATTTGCCGACATTTGTGGATTCATTGGTCGAAACGGGACTGCTCGATTTAGAATTTCTATACGGAACGGAGCCCTCGGGCAACGGCGCGCCGCGGGCCGTGGACGCGCGTCGAACATCGAATACTCAACCTTGAACCTGGGGCGTCGGGCGGTTTCGATTTGCCGACCCAACATCACCATCTCATGCTGTTCGCCGAGGCTATCAACCCGCTCGTCATCATCTCGACAGCAGCAATCGGTCTATCCATCGCTGTGTTCGCGTTCTTCGGGCGTCCGTATTACTGGCGCGGCATCGATTATGTTGAACGCGATTTTCGGGACAAGCTACGTCGGATGTACATTCCGACCGGGAACCTGCGACGCAATTTGGCGCTGTGGAGCATGATCATTCTGACGCAGTTTATCGTACTGTGGATTTTTGTTGAGAGTCTGATTTTGGCGGTATTGGCCGCGATCTTGCTGGTTTCTGGACCGTGGTATTACGTGCGGCAGATGGCGGAACGGTATCGGCAAAAAATCGAAGAGCAGTTGGCCGATTCGATGGTCTCAATGTCCAGCGCGATCAAGGCGGGACTGTCGCTGCCGCAAGCGCTAAACGTGCTGGCCGACCAGTCGCCTAAACCGATCAACCGCGAGTTCGGCCGGATTGTCGGCGAGTACGAAATGGGCAAGCCGCTGGACAAGACGCTGGACGAGTCCAAATCGCGGCTGCGAAGCGAAAATTTTGCACTGTTCGCCGCCGCGGTCATGGCCAGTCGCGAAAGCGGCGGGCGGTTGAATGAAACCATCGACCGCATCGCCCACTCGGTGCGGGAACTGCAGCGGCTGGAGCGCAAAATCGTGTCAGAAACCGCAATGGCCAGGCGTTCCGCAATCTACATGGCGCTGGCGCCGTTTTTCATCGTCGTGTTGTATTCGTTCGCCGACCCCGAATCGATTAGAACCCTGTTCACGACGCCGCCCGGGCATTTATTGCTGGCGGTCGCCATCGTCCTTAATATAGGTGCATATCTTTGGGCACGTATTATTTTGAAACCGGATATTTGACGGGCCTTCTGCAAACGCGTTTCAGCCTGGAAGTAACTCACGATGCAAACAGTAATTCTATTCGCCGTGAATGACGAACAACGTCTGGCCTTCGTTGCCAGCGGGATTGTTGGCGTGGGAGTGGGGATGTTGACGTGGTGGTTTTTTCGGGCCCTGGCTAACGATGATTTGGAACAAAGTGACGAGTGGCGCTATGACATCAACCGGATCAACGAGTTGCGGAAAGTCGATACCCTGTATCGTTTGTTTCAGCCGGTCATTCAAGTTCTGGCGCGGATGAATCGCACGACGTTCGTCGATTCGCTGCCAAAGATCCAGCGTGAAATCGGCGCGGCCGGACTTCCTCGGTTTTGGCTGGCCGAGGAGTATCTCGCGAGGTGTCAGTTGCTTGCCCTGTTGATGGGGCCGATCTACATATGGTTTTTGATGAACTCGTTTGGCATCGCCGGCATGTTGTTTTCGCTGGGCGCGGTTTTGCTGACCGCTTGGTATTTGCGCGTGCGGCTGGGGAGTCGGGCGCGTTATCGCGTCGTGCTGATCAAACGTCGCATGCCGTTTTTGTTGGATCTGCTCACGTTGTTGATGGAAGCGGGCACCACGTTCTTGCAAGCGCTTGACCAGGCCGTGCGCGAATTCGAGGATCACCCGGTCGCATCCGAATTTGGCCGCGTGCTCAGTGACATGAATATGGGGAAGACGCGTACCGAAGCGTTTCAAGCGATGCAAAATCGGCTGGCGGACGACGAAATCACAAGCATACTCGGCTCGATTATTCAGGGCGAAGAACTTGGTTCGCCAATGTCCCATGTGTTCCGCACCCAGTCGGATGTGTTGCGGATTAAACGGACGCAACGGGCGGAAAAGCTTGCGGGCGAAGCGGGAGTTAACATGTTGTTGCCCGGAATGCTGGTTATGGCGGCAACGGTTCTGATTATTCTGGGGCCGTTCGTAGTCAAGTTTTTAGTCTCAGAGTCAATTTTTTAGGCGTCCTCGGTGTGTGGTATTCGACAACGTGGATTGCGCGTTAAAATAAGAGGAGACGGATCAATTTCGAAGGATCTCTCGATCTGAACGGAATATTGTTTGCGTTTTCGGAACTGAAGAAGAAACGGCATGTCGATTTCACTAACCTGTCCGCGCTGCAAAACGCCGTTGAATTTGCCGGATTCTGCAGCGGGCCAGTACGCCTTTTGCGAGAAATGCGAAGGCCGGTTGTGGGTATCGAAAGATGCCGCAAAGTCGGAATCCGCCGGCGGTGAGTCAACGGCCAAGCAACAGGCTGCCGCCGCCGGAAATGAAACAGCGGCGGCGACCGCGACGCGGGCGGCATCCGGTCCGACGACCGCTGCTAAGGAACCGTCGCCGCCGGCGGTTGATCCTATGGCGCCGGTCGCCGGTCAAACGCCTGCATCCCAGTCGGCGGCGAGCAAGAAGCCTCCGCCACCGCCGTCCGGTGCCCCGCCGTCCGGCCAAGTTGTGCAACCGTCCGCTTCGGCACCGCCCAAAGAACAGATCGCCAAAACGGGCGAATCAAGATCGCCGGTACCGGCCACGCCGCCTCGTCCTGATCAACAAGCGGCCCAGGTGCCGCCGGGGCAGCCGGGCCAGTCGGCGCCGGAGCCTTCGATGCGGCCGTCGCGTCGCGTTGCCACCTTTATCACGGCCGACGTTGCCCAATCGCCACTGGCACCGGCCGAGGATGGTCAGCTGCCGGCACTGCAGTTGGAGGAAGCGGACAAGAAGACGAAGAAACCGCCGTCCACGTCGACGATGCAATGGCGGATGGTGCTGCTTATCTGCGGGAGCCTGTCGCTTGCGGCATTTCAGTTGTTGGACTTTGGCACCGGCATTCGCAAGACGAAGACGCCTGCCGATGACGCTCGTGAGGAACTGTACAAAAGGTACATTGGCGAAGAAGGCGACGAATTGAAAATGTATCAACTGTATCTTCGCGAAGCGTTGGTGTCCCACGATGCCGGTGATTTCAAACGGGAGCGTCTTTATTATCGCAAAGTGCTGCATCTGTTGCGCGACGAACATAACGATCGAGACAAGTACGGTGTCACCGGAATCAGAAAGGCGCCCGATGGAGGAGGTTTGCCAAGCGATGAAAGACTCGAAGACCTGCTGTCGATTATTCTTAAATCTCGTTAGCGGTAGTCAGTTGTCCAGTTTCTGACCCCTGATCCCCGACCATGCAAGCTCATCCCCGCTACGACATTATCGCTGAAATCGCCGCCGGCGATTTTGCCACGGTGTATCGCGCGCTGGATAAGGAGTTAAATCGCGAAGTTGCCATCAAACAAATACATCCGCACTTTCTGACGGATCAACGGCAACTCGAGCGATATTGGCAGGAGGCGCAGCTGCTCGCTTCGCTCGAACATCCGCACATCACGACCATCTACGACATTGACCGAAGTCGTGGCTGGTTAATTCTGGAATTGATGAGCGGGAGTTTGTTGGAACGTTCGGGCGGCCAGCCGATGGATTTGGAATTTCTCCGTGTGGCGCTGGTTTGTTCGTTGCAGGCGCTCAAGTTTCTGCACGACAACGGCATCGTGCACGGGGACGTCAAGCCGAGTAATCTGCTGATCGACAAGCGAAACTGGGTGCGGCTCGGCGATTTCGGCTTGGCACAACGCGCGGCCAACGACCAGGGCAGCTTGCTCAAGGGAGCCACCAAATATATCGCGCCCGAGCGCGTCAACGACCAGCTCGGCACGGTGGGGCCGGGCAGCGATTTGTATTCGCTGGGTTTTTCGATTTACGAGTTGATGTGCGGCGAGCAATTCGAGGCGCTGTTTCCGGGCCTCGGCGCTTTTGGCCAGGACAAACAAATCGCCTGGATGATGTGGCACGCCGCACCGGATCGCCAAGCGCCGGAAATCGGCCGTGTCTTAGAAGGCGTTCCCGACGATCTGAAGTATGTCGTACAGCGGCTGATCCAAAAGAAACCAGCCGACCGCTACCAGACCGCCGACCAGGCGATTTACGATTTGCAGTCAGGTAGGGGCCTGGCCGATGGACCGAGTCCCGACGAAGTTGCCGAGCAGGCGGTTCAGGAAGAGGAAGAAAAGAAGCGCAAACGGCGTAAACTGCTGGTCGTAACGGCGGTTTGCGGTCTGCTGGTGGCGGTCGGCCTCTGGTTTCGTCCGAATCCGCCCGAACCGCCGAAACCCGCCGTACTCACGCCGGCCGAAGGTCTGATCGAACACTTGCCGCAGGGCAAAATTGTGTTGAAAGATTCCAATCGTACGATCATGTTCGATCCGGAGCGTGACCAGCTTTATTTGAACGACAGTGTGGCGGAACTGGCGGACCTACAGGAAGGCGATTATTTGCGGGTCGAAATCAAGCAGGACGAAGCGGTCAGCTCTGTTCAAATTCTCTTGGCGACCCGCGCCACGACAAATCGCGGAGTCGTAGCCAGTGTGCGCGCCGGGCGCAGTACATTCGAGATGGAATACGAAGCCAGCGACGGCAATACCAAAAAAATGGAGATTTTTGTTCCCAAGGATGTGAAGATCAAGCTGAACGAAGATACGAAGTTTCAGGGCGAAAAAGTGACGCCTGCCCACTTGCGGATTGGTGATCGCGTTTGGGTCATGCACGACGATCAGGATAAACGCCGCGTGGCAAAACAGCTTCACATTACCCGCGTCGTAAAAAGCATCGGACGGATTCGCGCGATCAACCTCGAGGTGACACCGCCGACATTGACGATGACCCAGCGGTTTGGCGAAATGCGGTCCGCGATCACGTTGCCGTTTTCATCGCAGTGCCTGATTCGCATCAACGAAAAAGAGGCACTCGGCGGCCGGCCCCTGCGTCCTGCCGATTTGAAATCCGAGGACGAGGTGGAGGTGGAGCACGATGGATTTGTTGTCAAGGTGGTTGCCACCCGCATTCGTGAAGGCTCGGGCGTGGTCACCGGTACCGTCGCCAGTCGCAATCAGTTACTGATTCAACTGGATGGTTCGGCAGAGGCAAAACCGTTTACGGTGGGCGGACAAACAAATCTGAAACTCGGCGACGAAACGATTCCAGTTGCCGAGTTTCGCGCGGGCGATAAGGTTGAGGTCACCTACGATGCACTCGACGCCGACAACCCCGGCGCGGTGGCCATTCGCGCAACCCGGCCGCTGGACCGGAAGCGGTGGGGGCTCGTGCTCGGCGTGTCAAAATACAACGATCAGTCGCTCACCCCGGTGCAGCACCTGGCCTCCGACGCGCGGCTCGTCCACGACCGCATGGTCAAGCGGTATCGTGTCGCCGCCGATCAGGCGCTGCTGTTGGACAACGCGACACGTGCTCAAATAGACGAGCAATTCTCTGATTTTCTTGCTCGAATCCCGGTTGGCGGCCGGCTTTTTGTTTACATCGCCGCGCATGCGTACTTTTTTGACGACGAAACGTGTTACATCGCGGGCAGTGATTTCAGGCGTCAAAACACGGCGGCGACCGGCGTGGCGCTGAAGCAGTTGATTGAGGCCATCGATGCCTGCCCGGCGGCGGAAAAAGTGTTGCTGCTCGACACGTGTCACGACGGCGACGGTACGGATTTAAAAAAACAGAATTCATCCGCAGAACAAGTGCAGGTGCTGCAAGCTAATTTGAAAGCACCGCTGCCCGCCAAAACGATCGTTATTGCAAGTTGTCAGGAGGGCCAGCGCGGGCAGGCGGCTGGTGGCCAAGGCGAATTTGGTCGTGCGCTGGCAGCGGCGCTCAAGGGCGAAGCGGACACATCGAACGACTCGCGTGTCGATATCAAGGAACTGTTTGACTATCTGACGGCGTCGCTGCGCGAGCGTACGGATGGTCAGCAGGCGCCGTTGCTGATTCAGCCGCGCGAGGCGATTCCAGCTCGACTGAGCGACAAGGCGAAAGCCAAGCTGCGCGAAATGGCGGTGGCACTGGCCGCGCCGAAAATTGACCTGGACGAGCTAGAACTGCTGATGCTCGAGGCCCAGGCCTCCGCCGAAAAAGAGGCGGAACCCGAATTGCTTTACGGGTTGGGATTGCTCAAAGCGGGGCAGCATGACGACGCATTCAAGTCGCTGCAGTCCGCATGGCGCAAGGCGCCGGAACTGCGATTGCCGCTGGAGGGTATGATTTGGTCGCTGTTCGAGCAACGCAAGTGCGCTGCGTCGGTTTCGGGAATCGTACGGTTGGTGGGGCTGTTGCCCAAAAAAGTTGGTGACAACGGCAAGGTTCCCGTCCCCATCGACCAGGTTTTATATTGGGCTGGACAACTCCGAGAGTACGCCGCATCCGCAGCCGCGAATCCAGTGCTTCCGGTTGAAGTTGCCAAGATCGATAACGCTGTAGCGGTCGGCGAATTTCCATTCCAAAGCCCCTACAACCGCGGCCGCGAATCGGTCAAAACGAAACTCCGCAAGATTGATGCCGAAATTGCCGACGCTTCACCGCAAGATCAAATCTTGTTGCGGCGGTCAAGACGTCCGAAGCTTGAACTATACGTAACGTATGATATCGCCGCCGCGATTCAGCGGGTTCTGGATCGAATGGAGGAGGATTAAGCTCACTTCAGTTCGACGATGATGTTGCGCCACGGATCGGAACCCACATTGATCGCCCCATGAACGTCTTCGCCTTCGATGTCGCGGAAGACCACTTCGCCATCCGATCGGGCCCGTGGCGGGCGGCGGGAGCCATCGGCATCGACGCCTTGCAGAGAACCGCCGCCGATCACGATGTACAGATAATCGGCGTTGTGGCGGTGCAGTCCGCTGCTCTCGCCCGGCGCTAGTTGCAAGTCCCAGACCCGTACGCGATCGTTCTCGAACAAGAGCCTCGTACCGATGTTGTCGGAAACTGTTGTCTGCTCAGCCATCAACATTTTCTCCTGATTTGCAGTTCATGCGATCCATTTCACGACAGTGCATGCACTTCGTCAAC
Source organism: Planctomycetota bacterium (assembly GCA_036337375.1). GTDB lineage: Bacteria > Planctomycetota > Planctomycetia > Pirellulales > UBA7805 > JAYZEI01. The sequence continues at coordinate 9,541 of JAYZEI010000166.1, forward strand.
CTGTAAAAAGTGCCGTCTCATTTTCAGCCCGACTTCGATTACAATGCCGTGGCTATTTGATCAGCAGGAACCGCCGCGTGTCTCTATCCGCACGTTTGAATGGAATCAATTCTCGACGCCTGGTTTCGTCGTTTGCCTTCTTGTTGCTGCCCGCCGCGCTAACCGAATTCATCGGCGCGGTACCGGTGGCCGCAGAGCCGAGCAATAACCATGCGGCGTCCAACGGTACCGCGTTGACCGACATCATGCGGCAAGATGCGGAATTGCGGGACGCATTCTTTGCCGATCCTCAACTCGGATGGGCGGTTGGCGACCACGGCTCGATCTGGCACACATCCAATGGCGGTGACGAATGGACATTGCAATCATCCGGAGTCTCATGCCGTTTGCAATCCATCTTTTTTATCGATTCTGAAAATGGTTGGGCTGCCGGTGGCTATACCGAACCCTACACGCACGTTTCGCGTGGGGTGTTGCTGCGAACTTTCGACGGTGGAGATACTTGGACCATTATTCGTCGCGCACGAATTCCCAAGGTGCGTCAGATCCGATTTTTCGACAATCGCCGTGGTTGGGCGGTAGCCGAGGCGAGCGGTTTGTTTGGTCAAGGATTGTTTGCGACCGAGGATGGTGGCCGAACTTGGGCCCCTATTCCGGCGAGTGGAAGTTCTGTTTGGTTGAGTGGTAGCTTTGTCGATCCGGACAGCGGCGTTGCCGTGGGACGCAATGGAGTTGTCGGCCAAGTGCACCGTCGTGCCGTTCACGCTGCGCAAACACAGCATTTCGGTATGCGGAGTTTGCGTCAGGTAGAAATGGCCGATTTGCGCCGTGGTTACGCGGTTGGAGATGGAGGTTTGTTGCTGTTGACGACAGACGCAGGCCGTCATTGGCAGGGGCCGCCGGCGGTGTTCGGCGACGAAGTCGATTTCCAGACGCTGGCTGTTATCGGCGATCAAGTGTGGATCGCGGGAACGCCGGGAACGCATGTTTTTCATTCGAGCGACGGAGGCAAAAACTGGGAGCGATTTGCCACCGGCCAATCGTTACCGATTCGCGCGATTGAGTTTGTGGACCAGCAACGCGGTTGGGCTGTCGGCGCGTTAGGAATGATTTTGTTTACAACGGATGGCGGTCGGACTTGGGGTCGACAAAAAGGAGTTCAGCGCCGCGCGGCGTTACTGGCGGTCTTCGCCCGTGCGGAAGACGTTCCGTTGGAGGCAATCGCCGACCTCTGCGCGGGCAGCGGATACGTTGGCGTGAGTTATCTGATCGGTCGTGACGACTTTGATCCGATCGGTTCGGCGGACGCATTTGCCATTGAGCGTTCTATCGAATCTTTGGTCTCTGCGGGCACGAGTTCGGTGCAAGTGTCCTGGCGGTTTCCAGTTCGGCCAGACGCAATTCAGTTATCAGAGAAAAATATCGTGCAGTTATGGGATAAAGTTAATCATCGCGCAACTTTGCCGCGACTGAAGCAGAGAATTTCGCAGCAGATCCGCATCTGGAAACCAGACGTTGTGATTATGCCGGCGGCGGAGGGCCGACCGCTTGATGGCGTTATTCATGATGCTGTGTTGGGCGGAGTGAAGCATGCGGCCTCTGCCGGTCAACACTTGCAACCTTCCAGCCGGCCGGGTCTTGAAGGCTGGCAGGTCAAACGTATATTTGCGTCGCTCCCATCCGGCTCGGCGGGCCTGATCAAAGTTGCCGCGTCTCGCGTTCCGGTCGGTCTGGGGTGCTCTCTGAATGATTTCACCGAACGGCCGAGGGGCCTGCTGACGAAACATTATCGCCCCGTGCCGCTGATGCAGCAATTTGAGTTGGTTAAGGACACCGGCGGTAGTACTACGGTTCGGAGAGATTTTTTTTCGGGGTTGCCCATTCATGCCGGCGGTGATGCGCGTCGGAAATCCGTACGCGGCAACAACGAGGTGTCAGCGGGCAGTCAGCGTACCGCGGAACGCCGACGTATGGTCGAGGCGATCGTTGCTTCCGCTGCCCGTGATGGTCGTACGGCCGCTGCTGCGTTGGCGCAGATCGATCGGTTTACCAGCGAACTGGACGAGAGTGCGGCCGCCGATTTGCTGTTTCAACTCGGTAGTCTTTTCCATCATGAAGGCCGATGGGTGCTGGCCGAAGATGTATTTAGCGCGATGGCGGACAGTTATCCGGAGCATGAATCTTCCATGTCGGCGATGGTCTGGCTGTTGCAGTATTACGCCAGTACCGAGTTGCAACACGTCGCCCGTGGTGTCAGCCCGGCGGTCGTGCGGCAAGTGCGGGCCGATTCTCTGGACCTGGAAAGTAGCCGAGTCGAACGACCGAAAAATACCGCCGGGATTGAAAGCCGGTCGCAAGCTGCCGATCAGCAGGCAATAGCGTGGGCGGCAAAGATCCAGAAAAAGAACATTATGCTTCACGGCGAACCGTTTGTGCGTTTTCCTCTGGCGGCCGTTTGGCGACGCCAAAACAAGTCGCGCCAAGCCGAACGGATTTACCGAGGTGTTCAGTTGACGCGAGACCGGGACGCCTGGTGGCAACATGCGACCGACGAAATGCAGCGGATTTCGGGCAGAGAGACGCCGGGTCCGGCGGCGCCAACGAGAACAATGGCCGTTGTCTGCCGACGGGCGGACGGCAAGCCGCTGCTGGACGGCCAGTTGTCCGATCCGTGTTGGAAGATGGAGTTAGAGCATAGTTCGACCAGGGCCAATCTACAGACGGCCCGCCTATACAGCGGTTATAACGACGACGCCGAGTGGCCGGCGACCGTTCGTCTCGCCTACGACGATGCTTTTCTCTATATTGCCGCCAAATGTCGCAAATCGTCCGGTACGGACTACCCAACAACGAAAAAGCCTCGCACCCGCGATGCCAATTTGGCCTCGCGCGACCGTATTGAATTACTGATCGATCTCGATCGCGACTGGACAACGTATTATCGTTTGGTGATTGACCACCGTGGTTGGACGTATGACGCTTGCGGTTCGGTCGCTGCCTGGAATCCGAAGTGGTTTGTCGCGGCCGCTGCCGACGACGAGCATTGGACGTGCGAGGCCGCCATTCCATTCAGAGAACTGACCAGCAGAAATCCGCAAACGAAGTCGGCGTGGGCGGTCGGTATCCAGCGGATCGTGCCGCAAGTTGGTTTTCAGTCATGGACACAACCTGCCGGACCCGATATTTTGCCAGAAGGATTTGGGTACGTTAAATTCGAATAACTGGTTGAACGGATGCTATGCCGTATCTCGTTGGTGTTGATGAAGCAGGTTACGGGCCGAATCTTGGCCCGCT
>JAYZEI010000167.1:0-10804 GCA_036337375.1 Planctomycetota bacterium
TGCAGAGACGTTTGTGCGGCAGACTGTTGTCCATCCGGGAGGCCATGACGCTAGCTGAATAATTCAGCGATCACTTTTCCTCCATCCGTGATGGGCACCGGCCGGTCGCCGTCGAAGAGTTCTTTATGGGGGTCGATTCCCCGGACGAGTCGTAAGTCGTTCATTGCCGGCAGCTCGGCGGGAAACCCCCGTGCGACGAATCCCTTGCCTGGCGCGGCATCAGGCGAGATAATCCGTCTTGAATAAACTTGCCCTGCCGCCGAGAATTCCACGGGCCAAATATGGCGGCCCGTAACATGGCGGCCCGTAACATGGCGGCCCGTGTAGACGGATAGCGGCCCCGGACCGCTCGACTTCGAACTCAATGCAGGACGGACCCTTTCTCGATGGCTGAAATCGAACAACGGCAAGAACCCCATAAGGGCACCGGTACAGAAGGATCGCTGCCCTATTCACTGCTTCTGGAATTGACCGTTCAAGACGCCGACACGATACGCGAGCTGATGGCGCATGCGGATGGCGAATCGCGAGAGCAGTTCGCGCTTAACGCCTTGCGTATCGGCGTGCTCGCACTGCGTCAGGCGCGAGGCGAATTTGACGCGGCGCAGGTCAGGCGGGAAAGTGAGCGACTTTTAGAGCAGCTTCACGGTACGCTCGACCAACATTCGGTGGCGATCAACGAGCGATTGATGAGAACGCTCAAAGAGTATTTTGATCCAAGCGGCGGCCGTTTCCACGAACGAATAGAGCGGTTGGTAAAAAAAGACGGCGAATTGGAAGTGCTGCTGCGCCGACAGATCGGCGGCCAAGATTCGGAACTTTGCACGACGCTAACCTCCCACTTCGGCGAGGATAGTCAGCTTATGAAAATGCTTAGCCCGGACCAGTCAAAGGGACTTCTCTTTTCCCTGCGAACTACGCTGGACGAGCAGTTAAAGCAACAGAGCGAAAAGGTGCTGCAGCAATTCTCGTTAGACAACAAGGAAGGCGCGCTGGCACGGTTCATCGGCGAGTTGACCGACCGGCAAGGTCAGCTATCGGAAAAGTTGCACGGAAAACTCAACGACGTCGTCAAAGAGTTTTCGTTGGACCAAGAAGACTCGGCGCTCAGCCGACTGGTGCGCAACGTCGATCGGGCGCAGAAGACCATCACCAGTGAATTCTCGCTCGACGACGAACGGTCTGCGCTTTCTCGCCTGAAGAATTTGCTCGAAGCGACGAACAGTTCAATCGACAGCCACCTTTCGCTCGACGATGAAAATTCGGCGCTTGCCCGATTGCGGCGAGAACTGCTCAAACTGCATGACGATCAACGGGAGACAAACCAAAAATTTCAAACAGAAGTCAAAACGACCCTGCAGGCTATGGTCGCCCGGCGCGAGGAAGCCGATCGATCCACGCGTCATGGCCTGGAATTTGAAGCTGCGGTATTTCAGTTTCTTCAACACGAATCGAATCGAGCCGGGGATGTCGCCACGCATACGGGCAACACAACCGGGCTGATCAAAAACTGTAAAATAGGCGACTGCGTGATTGAACTGGGGCCGGACAGCGCTGCGGACGGGGCGAAGATCGCGGCGGAAGCGAAAGAAAAAGTCGGTTACGATCTGGCCAAGGCGCGGGATGAAATTGAAACGGCGCGAAAGAACCGTTGTGCTCAAATCGGCCTGTTCGTCTTTTCCAAGCGGGCGGCGCCCGCTGGCGTCGAACCGCTTTCGCGGTTCGGGCACGACGTGTTCGCGGTGTGGGACAGCGAAGACGCGGATACGGACATTTACCTGCGGGTCGGGATGACGCTCGCCCGAGCGCTCTGTGTTCGTAAGCACAATCATCAGCAGACGGAAGCGGCCGACTTTACCGCGATCGACGCCGCTATTTTGGAAATCGAAAAACGGCTCAAGGATTTCGACCAACTGAGGACGTGGACAAAGACGATATACAGCAACAGCGAAAAGATTCTCGACCAGCTTCGTGGCGTGCGCAAATCTTTGGAAAAACAGATCGCAACGCTTCGCGACAAAACCGGAGAGCTAAAGAGCTTGGTTAACGATCCGGCGGGCTGATGGCCAAGCATTTAAGCGGCGAGGTACGGGCGACCGGCCTGATTGCCACGTTCAGCCGCACCGTTGGGCTGCACCGTTGAGCTGGTCGCCGCCGGTTCACGTTGCAAGAAGGCGGATCGCCCCGCAGCCTTACCGTCACCCCTTCATTTCCCAGACGGCGATACTATTGTGGCCGACGGCATAGATGGTGTCAGACGATTCGCTCAGCGCGAATTCATGAACGTGCATTTTGGCGTCTTCTTCGCGGATGTACTTGTTGGCGGCGAGGTCCATGAACAATAAAAAACCCTTGTGGTCGCCGCCCGCACCGAGGAGCCATTTGCCTTCGTGATGGAACTTCAGCGTTTCGACCAAGCCTTTGCGGTTGTCGCTCCCAAACTGGTTGACGCGTTCGCCTTTTTGCCAGTCGTAAACTTGCACGAGCGACTTGGCACCCAGGTGGTCGATATTTCCTATTTGGCCGATGCCGCCGACCGCCATCAGCTTGCCGTCCGGCGAGAACTGCAAACTGCGAATGCCGCCGATAGAATGCCGCCGCTGTTTTGGATCCCAGGTGTAGTTTTCGGGTGACTCGAAGGCCGTAACTTGTTTGCCTGTTTCCACGTCCCAGATCACGACGTGTCCGACTTTGTCACCGGTGGCCAGCAGTTTTCCGTCGGGAGAGTAACTGCAGGCGAACAGCATCGATGGATAATTGTGCGGCGTTCTTTCTTTGTGGCCGCGAAGTTCTCGAATTTGCTTCCCGCTGGCCGCGTCCCAAATTCGGCAGACCATGTCGTCGGCGACGCTGGCAATATTCTTTCCGTCGGGCGCCGCCTCGACTCCGCGGATCAGGCGTTTATGCGCCGACTCGACCGTGCGGACTTGCTCGTGCGTTTCAGGGTTCCACCAGATCAGCCGCCGATCGTAACCACCGGTGATGAGGTGCCCGCCGGCCAGCGCTGCGCCGAGAACGTAGCTCTTGTGCCCGGCAAGTTCTTTGACCGTTTCCGCCGGCTTCTCGGCCGCCAGATCCAGATCGTAAACTTTGAAGTCTGACGAACCGCAAAAGACGCGGCCTGCCTCCGGTCTGCGGGCCAGGCAAAATAGTATATCCTGCCGGCCGATGCGTTTGACTTCTTTGAGTTTGCTTGGATCGGACATGGGTTGTCTCCAGTGCGGCTGGATTACTAAGCGGCCGTCCCGCTATGCCAAAACCCCGCTATGCCAAAATGTCGCGGATCGGCTTGATGCCCGGGTTGACCAGCGGGATCGGGCGTGAGCCGACATAAAGTTCGTGATCGTGTTTGATGCCCAAGGCCTCGAAAATGGTCGCAAAAAATTCGCCCGCGCCGATTTCGCCGTCCTTGACCGTGTTACCGTCGGCATCTGTTTCGCCGTAGACCGCGCCCGGAAGGACACCGCATCCGGACAATGTGGAACTCCAGGCCGAGGCGAAATGGTCGCGGCCGAGGCTGCCGTTGATCTTTGGCGTACGCCCGAATTCGGCTGTAGTGATCACGAGTGTATTTTCCAGCAAGCCACGCTCTTGAAGGTCGTCCAGTAGTGTGGAAAGCACGTGATCGAATTCCGGTGCAAGCTCGCTGTGCGTTTCGAAATTTTGACCGTGGCTGTCCCACCACGCGCGGGCGACCCGCACAAAGGGAACGCCCGCTTCAACCAACCGACGGGCGATCAACGCCTGTTGACCGAATCGCGTGGGCCCGTAACGGTCGCGGACTTTTTGCGGCTCTCGCGAAATATCAAACAATTTGTCGCTGGCCATCAGGCCGCTGACCCGATCGTACGCCGTGTTGTGGCTGCCGACCGTGTTTGACTGGCGGCCCTTCACGAAGCGTTTGCTCAACAGGTTTCGCAGGTCGGCCCGTTCGCGGTGGTCGAGTTCCGAGATGGACTCCAGTCGCTTGACGAAAGGCAATTCCATGTTTTCGTAAAGCTTGACCGGCGCGTATCGGGCGCCGAGGAATCCGGCGCCGAGTTTAGCGCTGTCGCGGCCCTCGGTCTGTGAGTAAATCGAGACGTAGTCGGGTACTTGGCTATCGGCCTGGCCAAGTTCGTGTGCGAGCATCGCGCCGAGGTCGGGGTACCTCAGGTTCGGTTCGTGGCGGCGGCCGTACATCATCAGGCTGGCGCCGCCGCCGTGGCCACCGTCGCGTGTATTGAGTGAACGGATGATGGCCGTGTGTTTGCTGAGCCGCGCCGCCATCTGCGGCATGAGTTCCGAAATGTGAACGCCGGGCACAGACGTTTCGATCGGCATGAAGGGTCCGCCGGTTGGGCGTCCGGGCTTGGGATCCCACGTCTCAAGTTGGCTCGCGCCGCCTGCCAGCCAGAGCATGATGACGCGTTTATCATTCTTTCTAATCTTGTCGGCGACGGCCGGGTTGGAGAGACCGCCGATTCCGGTCATGCCGCCCGTTAGTGCGGCGGTCGTGCCGAGAAACGAGCGTCGGGTCAGCGTGGTGTGTGCGGCCGAGCCACAGAATTTCATGCTTTTTTTTGAGGGCATGGCAGATCCTTGGATGTTCGTCTAACGCAAAGCCGAAACCGCCGGTCGCACGGCATCAACGGACTGCCGATTCGGTTTGGCGTTCGATGATTTAATAGTTAAAGCGGAATTCTGTACTCGTCAGCAGCGCCCAGATCAACTGCCGGCAGGCTGTTTCTTGCCTGTCGGTTCTCTTCAGCAGGTAATCGCTCAGAATTTTGGTTTCTTCTTCCGTCACCGCTCTCGAATAGATCGACCAGACGGCAGCCTCGATCATTTGCTTTTTGTCAGCCTCGCTCTTCAGTCGCTGGAACAACCCGCCCTTGAGATAGCTGTTGACCACTTGATCACTGTTACTGAAAAACAAAGCCTCGTCGGCGGTAACCCGGAAGTTCTCACGCGGTTGTTCAAATTGGTTCGAGTTACCGCTGCCGGCCGCCTCGGCGATGCGTTTCTGCCGTTCTTCGAGCGGCATGTCGTCTTGGAATTTCTGCGGATCGGCGGTCGCCAGGCTTAACGAGCGGGCATATTGCAGCGGTGTGAGCGGCCTAAGATTAGCGACCGAAAAATAGCTCCGTCGCGGTCGTTTCGCCGTTTCCCATCGGCTGCCCCGTGAGTAGGTTTTGCTGAGCACCAGCCCGCGGATGAGCCGTCGCAGGTCGTAGTTGTGACTGGTCAAGTCGCGGGCTAGCCATTTCAGCAACCGCGGGTGGCTGGGAGGGTTTTCTACGTGCATTTGGTCCAGCGGCATTACCAGTCCGTAGCCGACGAACTGATGCCATAGGCGATTGACGATCGCTCGTCCGAAGACTGCGTTCTGATCGGGCTTCAGAGCGATTTCCACAAGGCGGGCACGGCGGCTGTATTCCGGTTCGGGCGGAGCTTGCTTCTTTTTGGCCAACTGCTTGAACCGCTCGTCGATTTTCTTCTGCTCGTCTGGGTTAGGCACTTTGTATTCCGATTCGTCGAGCACGGTGCCGGTAAGGAACATCAGCCTTGCATCGCGCTCTTCGCCTTCCGTCGTTGTGTATTTGACTAGTCCGAAGGGACGTTCGGCGATGAAACCGCCGTTTTCGAATGTGCGGTTGAAGAACGATTTCATGCCGTAAAAATAGTCCTGCGACCAGTCACTCACTTCTGGATGGTCGTGGCATTTCGCACAGCTCACGTTGACGCCGAAGAACAACGCGCTGACGTCCGTGGTCAGCTTGTCCGCGTCGTTGGCGCGGCGCTTGACGAAGTCGGCGGCGGATTTCAGCGTCTCGTCGCTCTGTTTGGGGAGCAGCAGTTCGCGGAACATCCGGTCCCATTTTCGATTTTCTTGGAAGGCGGTTTTCAGGTAGTCCCGAACGCTGCCGTCGGTATCGGCCATCAGCATCGTATCGAACTGACCGGCCATGTGGTCGGCAAACTCTTGAGAGTCCATCAACCGATCGATCAACTTCGCGCGTTTGTCGGAATCATCGGAATCGAGGTACTCGCGGACTTCGACGGCAGCCGGGATGCGGCCGGCCAGATCGAGCATCAGCCGCCGCATCAGATTTGCCTCATCGGCCTGCTCCGCGGGATTGACCTCGGCATCGGCAAATTTGGCATCGATATAGTGGTCGACGACCTCTTCGATCGGTTTGTCCGCGGGAGCCAATTCGTCCGCTGGCGACGGAACGGCCACGGTCGCTGCCAGAACCACGAAGATGGCAAGGATCGCTCTGCTCACTAGACCGCTCCGCGAAACCAGCTCAGTGTCGAGTTGAAAAAGGCAGGATCCCTGTGACGCCTCCGCCGCGGGAACATTTTCCGGCAAGTCCACTGTACGCACTTTGAATCAGCTGCACGCATCAATGCGGTTGATGGTAAATGGCGTGCGTCGCAAATGTCAAGCAAGAAGTGGGTTATCAGATCGAATACCGGTATATCAGCTAGGCAAAATACGGCACTTTAAAACGTCGATTCATCAGCGGTGCGTTTGGACGCTGTCGCGTAACCAGGTCAGATAGCCTTTGCTGCCTGCGACAAACGGTACCGCGACAATTTCCGGTTCATCGTAGTTATGTACCGCGCGGATGGCCGCCTCGACCGTGGTGTAGCTTTCAGGGGTGGTTTTGACGGCGCAAACCCATTCCTGTGAAGAGTCGACTCGGCCTTGCCACCAATAAACGCTTCGAATTGGCCCGCTAATCTGCGCGCAGGCAGCCAGTCGCTGCTCGATCAAAGATTGTGCGATCGACGACGCCTGCTGCTCGGAATCGGTCGTTGTATAGACGCAGATGGCGGCTGTGTGCGGATCCTCCATGAACCAGCTCCGAAAAAGGCTTATTTCACGGGGCGCGCCGGTTTGTACGTAAAGGGATTTGGCCTGTACAGCCAAACCCATTCGGGATGACCTTTGACCCCCAGTTTGATTTCTTCTTCACGGGCATCGAACTCATCGCCGGGACGGTAGAAATTCAGTTGCAGCGTTTTGTAAACAAATCGCCGACCGTTGCCAGCGACGTCGCCCGGTTTGAAGCCGCCCTGTGGATCGGCCCAGAGATAAGCGTTGGTCAGACCCATGATTTGCATGGTCAGATAATCGACAGTCGGATCGATACCGCGCCACATCACTACGCCGTAACGACTGATCTGTTGCCGCTCGGTGCTAACAGGAATTGGATCCTTTCCCATCTGAACGGTGTCGTAGAATTCTTCGAATGCACATGCGGGGCGCTCTTTAGTAAAGATTTCGCGGCGGGCCGCGGGAATCACTTCATCGAAATATTGAACGGTCGTTTCATCGACCGCTAAGCTGCTGGCCTTGTGCGTGCGAAGCAAAAACGTCGGCACAAAACGGTGCTCATCGATACTCGCCAACATCTGATCCGGTGTATTGACGCGGTGTATTTCAAAACGTTTTTTCGTGTACTTTGCGTCCTGCTTGGTACTTTGGACGACCTGCTTCACGGAAACCGGGGTCATATGAGCGCCGGGATTGGTGATTCGATACACCATGTACCAAATCAATTGGTTTTGCATTTTTCCGTTGACCTGCGGGATATCGACGCGGATCAGCCGCAGCGGCTTGAACGTGATTTGCAGTTCCCAAATGCCGCGGCGAAAAAGAACCCGTTGAGCAATGTGGTGCAGCGTCTTGCTGGCCTCGTTCTCTTTTGGTTGCCACTGCAGGCCAGGAAGACCGGGTACGAGTTCGATGATGTTATGTTCGGCGTAGGTTTCCCGTTCCTCGCGGGCCAGCGGCACGGTGGTCTCCACGCCGGCCGCCAGTTTTCGGGAACCGTTATCCCCCTCTTGCTGAGCGCCTGTCTGCGGAGAACCGACCAGCACGAACACAAAAATCAGCGAGAGCAACAATAGGCTACGGCATGATCGATTCATAAATTCAATCCAGCACGGATGTTGTGGACGAGTCTAGACGGAACGTGTGCGGCAGGGAACAGCTTCCCTCCAGTATAATTACGGGCCGCCGTCCAGCAAGTATTCCACCCGCCCAAACGAGGGGCTATGGAAACAGCCTCCAGGCCAGTGTGGCGGCCTGTTTTCGGGCCGCGTTCAACTCTTCAGTCGAATCAAACCGCTGCTGGTCCACCAGATCGCCGCCAATGCTGATTCGTAAACCATTTACGGCAAACGGCCAGGGGGCCACGTGAACTTCATAAGGCGTCGTTGGCGTAAAAGTTAGCTTTACACCTGTTGCCAGGGTAATCTCGTTTGGATCGGTTCTTTCGGCGCAGCAGAACCAGAGGCTGAGGGCGTCGAGAATCTGCAGATGATTTAACGCCGTCTCGGCCAGCCCGGGCAAGTCGATTTTGTCCGGTTCAAGCTGCCATTCCGCGAGCCATTCGGCCTGCTTTGTACGAAACTCGGTTGCCCAGGACCTGGCGAGCAGACCGTCGGCATCGTCCGTGGTCCACGCATCAGAACGTGCTAGCAGAAAGAGGAAGTGCCCGGCGATTACGTGCGCAGACAAGTAGCCAATCGACTCACCAACAGCTATCGAACGCCGCCAGATGTCGAGCGAATCGGCGAGTTTGATTTCGGTGAAGTCGAGCGGCTGGCCGGTTGTTGCATCGATCTTTGGTCGCCGCTCCCAGGTGGTCCACCCATCGTCATGATGGAAGATCGCAGTCAACAACTCTTTCTGCACCAACTGGAGTTGCCGAGCCGGTTCGATGGCCCAACGCTCGGCCAACTGACCGGCCAGCCGCGCGTGCTCGACTTGCGAAACCAGTATCCAGCCGTCGGCGCCGGCGTCAAGTTTGATGGGGCGGCGAATCATTTTGCTCGACCGGTGTCGGTCGTGCGGGTATTCAGTTCATGAGGTTAATTGGCAATTGGAGCGGGTGTTTTGGTCGCGGGCTGTTCACTCGGACCGGACTTTGTAAATACAAGTGTCTTAACCACCGCCTCGCCGCTACCGCCGAATCGATCGGCCAGGTCCTCTTCCAACGTGAAAGCCGCCGATGCGCGGCGATCATTCACATCGGTAATCAGAAAATATTGCCACCGTATTTTCAATTCCGAAACGGTTCCCGCCGCTTCGACTCGGTAAATGGTCTGTCCGTTTTCGCCTTCTGTTTGCCGTGAGTTGATGAGACGTCCAAATTTCTCGCCGAGAATTTTCTTCACTTCCTTTTCATATTGTTCCAGGCTTTGAACTTTCGATTGGCTGGCACTCGACACGGATGTGATATTACACTGGGCGATTAAGTCGCCTCGATCCATCATTCGCAGCACAGTGCCATTTTTTTCGTCTTCGGTCACGTGCCACCTGCGGTTGTGATGGAAGTGGAAACGGGTGTGTTGCGGCGAAAAACTGCACCGCTTTAGCGCTGATGTTGGCGTCAGTGACAACCCCGTAATTTCGTTGTCGTTGAGCCGGATTGATTGGGTCCGCGGCATAACTCTGATCTTCAACTTTGCCACGGCACTGACTCCCGGCGTAACATGCCCGATATCGCGATTTTCTCGTGTAACCAGTTGAAATGAAGCAATTCGTCGGCTGCGGCGATCGAAGTGGCATCGGGATTTCATTTCGATGTTTGCTTCCACGCCCTCGATGGCGCCGGTGACGTTGCCGCTCGACTCAATAATCGCGTACCGGGACGTAACCTCTTTAAGTTCGCTGCTAATGCCGTTGTCGTTGACTGCGTCGAATCCCAGTAGCATGGCGATGGTCTTGTCGTCGTGCCTCCAGCGAGATCCGACCTCGACGGACTTTTGGGGCAGCAGCAGATCGACGACCAAACGATCGGCCGGTAGCGACAGCAAATCCAATTCATCACGAGTCAGAGTCCCGTTGGGACTAAACAACGTCAGCTCGCCGTTGCTGATGACGGCGGAGATCAGTTGTCGCGCCGGCCGCAATTCCGGGCTGATGAGGCGCTCATTAATTTTCAGATTTGTCTTAACACGGTCATAATTTCTGATCGCGCTGATTCGCACCAGTTCGCCACGACCCGGTTTGGATTGACCAAATTGGGGTTTCTCGTGGTCGATCGTCAAAAGCCGTTGCTGGAAGACGAGCTCGGAGGTGACTTGGACGGGGACGGTGACGGACTGACCTTCGCCCGGAATCTTCAGCTCGCCGTCCACCTCGTACGAGACCGAGACGTTTTCAAGGTCCGAATCGGTGTGGCGGGCGGACAGCTGGAGCGACTTGGCCGCGTAACACGCGGGCAAAGCCGCGACCATCAGATTAGTGCATGCGATCAGTCTTAGCGTGAAATTAAGTCCGTTTGGTCTCGCTGGTTTGCTCGGTTTCATGCTGGTGAACTTCCGTGGTTCGTTGAGGGGCTTCAAATCCGCTGCTATCCGTAAGCCTATATGTCGATTCGGCTAGCATCACCGGCAAGTTAAGGCCATATCTTATTTATCACAAACGGTTTACGACCTGCCAAAAATTTCGATGCAACAATTTTCGACTCAGAGCGCGAACTTAAAGTCGATCCAGCAGGACTTAGCTGCGTAATGAAGCTAGGTAGAACTGATACATTCGGACGAAAGGGCCACCATAAAGAGGGGTATGACTTCCCCCCTATTGCTGTGGAACCTACGAGTGAGATTCGGGTTTAATAACGAGGGAGGCACGGCGAACAGAGAGAACGAACAGAGAGAACGAACAGAGAAATAGTCGCAGGGCAAGCGGCGACCGATGTGGATTGACCTTCGAAGAGGCGATGGAGTCGCAGGGAACAACTCTTTGGTAGGTGCTAGCAGAGAAGAGGACTGCAATGCGCAATGACTATCGAAGCTCTAT
>JAYZEI010000168.1:0-9039 GCA_036337375.1 Planctomycetota bacterium
CTTTTGGATTTGGGGCTGGTGCGGCAACTGAACGAAACCGGCTCAGTTGTGGATCGACATATCGCCGGGACGTTCGACTACATCGCTCCGGAAATGTTCACTTCGGCCGTCGCCGCCGATCAGCGGAGCGACATTTACAGCCTCGGCGCGACGCTATACGAAATGCTGTCCGGCCAACTTCCCCACAGTGCGCGGACGTTGGCCGAACTGGCGAGTCAGCATCGGCAGCAGAAGCCGCGCTGTATCCGCTCGCTGCGATCGGATTTGCCGAAAGCCGTTGCACGTCTGCTGCACCGCATGTTATCCAAAGAACCGCTCCGCCGCCCACAATCGGCCGACGAAGTCGTACGGAGCCTGTTGTCACTGGAAATCGATTCGTTCTGCGAACAGCATCAATAATGCGCGCCGCTCTTGCGGACGTGCAACATCGGTGGGGCATCGCTGATCAATGCCCCATCGATTACCTCGGCCAGGAAAATGTGATGGTCGCCCGAATCGACATGCTCGCCGGGCTGACAGAGCAGATATCCGACCGTACTGGCCGCCAATACGGGCAGTTCTCCCGCGACGCGCTCGATATCGACGCCCTCGAATGCCGGTTCGTCCGGCTCGAACCCGCGACCGAAATGCGCAAGTAGCGGTTGGCCGTCCTCGGCCACGACATTTAACGCGAATGTACTGCACGCGGTCAGCCAATCGGCGATGTACCGGCCTTTCTTGACGGCTACCGTGACGCTCGGCGGTTCGAATCCGGCCTGCATCACCCAGCTGGCCAGCATGCCGGTTTCCTGGCCTTGGTGGCGGGCGGTGAGAATGAAAATTCCGCTAGGTACGCGGCCGAGAATGGGGACGATACGGTCATTTTTGGTCGCTTCAGACATCTGATTTGGCTCTCTGCGGTCAGTAAGTGGCGGTTGGTCTAGGAATGGATACGCTGGACCCTACTTCAGGTCGCGGCCCAGTTTCTCCTTGACGCTGGCAACTTTCGATTCCAGGCGGCCGCTGTGGCCGCGACGGAAATCAACTTTGGCAGTGCAGGTGATGCGGTCGCAGTCTACCGACATCGCTTCGAAGCACTTTTTCAAAACGTCCATTATCTGATCCAATTCGCCTTCGACGATTGTGCCCATCGCGTGCAGCCGATAATCCAAACCGCTGGCATCGATAATCTCGAGACTGCGGGCAACGTACCGGCTGACACTTTCTCCTTTTGCCAAGGGCGACATGCTGAATTCAAGCAGGTACATCGGTCAGGGATCCGGAATCGGGTAGCGGGCGGCACCGGTATTCTATTTCGCGGGACGGCGGTGTGAAAGGCTCGGGATGTTGACGTGCCGGCGGAGGCTTGTTACAAGGGTTGAATCCCCGCGGCCTCGTTAATCCATGGAGAAGTTTCAGTGGGACTCAGCGAACGTCAAAAAGAAATCAAACGTCGGCGGCACCGCAAACAAAAAGTGGCCAAGCTGACCAAACGTGTGGCGAAAGCGACCGTCTCGGAAAAGGCTGTGATCGCGGATACACTGCGCAACCTGACGCCGGGTGCCGGGGACATCATCAGCAAATTGGATTTGGAAAAACGCTGACCGCGGGTCCGCCGTCTGCGGGCCGGGCCGTACGCGCGGGTCGCCCGTTCAGCCCACCCGTTCAGCCCACCCTGCCGTGGACCTTCTCCTGACTTGCCCCGGTTCGGGCTGAGGTATTGACCGTTGCCGAGGACGTCAGTCCTAACCTATGGCACCCTCCGCGGATAACGCGACTGCGATTGAATACCCTTCATCTTCAGAATCGATGCTGATCTGACTGCCTTCGGGAATCTCGCCCTTCAGCATCTCGGTCGCCAGCGGATTCTGAATTCGCTGTTGAATTACCCGCTTCAAAGGCCGGGCGCCGTAGGCCGGATCATACCCTTCTGCGGCGATCGCGCGGCGTGCCGCTGGCGACACGCAGAGCGATACGCCGCGCTCCGCCAGTTGATCGGCCAGCCGCTGTATTTGCAAGTCCACAATCGCGCCGATCTGGTCGCGATCAAGCGGATGGAAAATGATAGTTTCATCGATGCGATTCAGAAACTCGGGCAAGAACCGGGCCCGCAGTGATTCGGTAACCGATTCACGGATTTCGTCTTCGCTACCGCCTTCCTGCGTGATCTGCTGAATCAACTGGCTGCCGATGTTCGACGTCATCACCACGATCGTGTTGGTAAAGTCGACCGTGTGGCCGTGATTGTCGGTGAGGCGGCCGTCGTCGAGCAACTGCAACAGCAAACTGAAAACGTCGTGATGCGCCTTTTCAATTTCGTCCAAGAGGATCACGCAATAGGGCCGCCGCCGGACCGCTTCGGTCAGTTTTCCGCCCTCTTCATAGCCGACGTAACCGGGCGGGGCGCCGATCAGGCGACTAACCGTGTGACGTTCCATAAATTCGCTCATGTCCAACCGAACCATGGCATTTTCATCGTCGAACATGATCTGCGCAAGCGCCTTGCAAACCTCCGTTTTGCCGACGCCGGTCGGGCCCAGAAACAGAAAGGAACCGATGGGCCGATTGGGATCCTGCAACCCGCTGCGACTGCGACGCACCGCGTTCGCCACGGATTCTACCGCCTCGTCCTGACCGACAACACGCTGGTGCAGCCGCTCTTCCATGACGAGCAATTTAGCCCGCTCGGTTTCCAACATTCGCGAAACCGGAACACCGGTCCATACGCTGACGACTTCGGCAATTTCGTCTTCGGTCACTTCCTCACGAAGCAGCCGCCGCCCGTCGCCGGCCTGCTCGCCGCTGGTGTCTTGCTCCGTTGCTTCGACTTCCATGTGCTGCTGCAACTCTTTCCGCTGATTGTCTAATTCGTAAAGCCGCTGATAATCCGCTTCGTCCACCGCAATTCCCGCTGCGTTCTTTTCCTTGATGTCCGCCTCAAGCTGCCCGCATTGGTTCTCGACATCTTGCAACTGTTGTCGGACCTTTTGGACATCGCCCAGCCCGAGTTTTTCGGATTCCCACTGCTCCCGCAAATTGGCCAATTCACGCCTGCAGCGATCCATCTCGTCGTGCACTTCCGACAATCGCTTTTGCGAGGTTTCGTCCATCTCTTCGTTCAATTGCCGCGCCGCCAGTTCCAACTGGGTCAATCTTCGCTGCACCACATCGATTTCGCCTGGAACGCTCTCCAATTCCATCGCCAACCGGCTGGCCGCCTCGTCGATCAGATCGATCGCTTTATCCGGCAAGAAGCGATCGGCGATATAGCGGCTGGAAAGCTTGGCCGCAGCGATCAGCGCCGCGTCCTTGATCTTAACCCCGTGGTGCGCTTCATACCGCGGCTTCAGACCGCGTAAAATTGAAATCGTATCTTCGACCGACGGCTCACCAACATAGACGGGCTGGAAACGCCGCTCCAGCGCAGCGTCTTTTTCAATGTGCTTACGGTATTCGTCCAAGGTGGTTGCGCCGATACAACGCAACTCGCCCCGCGCCAGTTGCGGCTTGAGCAAATTGGCCGCGTCGCTGCCGCCCTCGGCCGCACCGGCCCCAATGACCGTGTGCAACTCGTCGATAAACAGCACGACGTTTCCGCCGGAATCCTCCACTTCGCGGAGCACCGCCTTCAGCCGCTCTTCGAATTCGCCTCGAAATTTTGTACCGGCAATCAGTGCGCCCATGTCGAGCGCGACGACGCGTTTATTTTTCAAACTTTGCGGCACGTCTGCTTGCACAATTCGCAGCGCCAATCCTTCGGCAATCGCCGTTTTGCCGACGCCGGGTTCGCCAATCAGCACCGGGTTGTTCTTTTTCCGCCGCGAAAGGACCTGAATCACGCGGCCAATCTCCTGGTCACGGCCGATGACCGGATCGAGTTTTCCCTGCTGCGCACAATCGACAAGATCAATACCGTACCGCTCGAGTGCCTGGAACTTCTCCTCGGGATTCTGGTCCGCTACGCGGCCACTCCCACGTACGGCCTGCAGCGATTTGAGCACGTCCTGCTCGTCCACCGCACACAGTTTTAGAATGTTCCCGGCCTTGCAGTTGATCTTCGTCAGCGCCAACAGCAGGTGCTCGGTCGACACAAAGTCGTCCTTCATCGCGGTGGCGTCGCCGGCCGCCTGCTCCAGCGCCTGTAACAAATCGCCGGCGGCCTGCGGCTGACCGCCGCCTTGTACCGACGGGAGTTGACCGAACTCGGCCTGCACAATCTGATCAAGCTGCGATCGATTCGCGCCGATCCGCTGCAAGATCGCCGCCACGATTCCGTCCACCTCCTGCAGCAAGGAGTCCAGCAAATGCAGCGTGCCGACTTCGGGTTGACCACGATCGAGAGCGGTCGATTGCGCGCGCTGAACCGCCTCCTGCGCTTTGATCGTCAGTTTTTCCATGCGGAACGCCATTCGTTCATCCTCCGCGCGCAACGGCCCTCGTTGTACCACCTGCTCGGGTCGAACGCCGCCGATTGGCTTACGAATCTTTCACTTCGAAATCGGCGTCGATGACATCGTCACCTCCACCGTCGGGCGTATCTCCAACGCCGACGCCACTCGTATCATCACCGGCCGCCGCATCGCCCGCGGCTGTTTGCGCGGACTCGTACAGCACTTTGCTCAGCGCGTGGGACGCCTGCTCCAACTCACTGATTGCCGACTTGATTTGCTCGACGTCATCTCCCTTGGCCGCCTCGCGAGTTTTCTCAACGGCCGCCTTAAGCGGCTCCTTATCCGCATCACCGAGTTTGTCCTCGTGCTCCTTCATCATTTTTTCAAGCTCAAAACACATCGCTTCGGCCTTGTTGCGGGTTTCGGCCAACTCGCGGAGCTTCTTGTCATCTTCCGCATGATCTTCGCCGTCTTTTCTCATCCGCTCGATTTCATCATCGGTCAGGCCGCTGGACTGCTCGATACGCACCGTCTGTTCCTTGCTGGTACCCAAATCTTTGGCCGAGACGTTTAGTATTCCATCGGCATCGATGTCGAACTTTACCTGGACTTGCGGCACCCCCCGCGGCGCCGGCGGGATACCCTCCAAATTAAACTGGCCCAGCAGCCGATTGGCGGTGGCCATTTCGCGCTCGCCTTGGAAGACCCGTACCGTTACGGCCGTCTGATTGTCGTCGGCTGTGCTGAATGTCTGTTCGCGCTCGGTGGGAACCGTCGTGTTGCGTTCGACAAGCTTGGTGAAAACTCCCCCCAACGTCTCAATGCCCAACGACAAGGGCGTCACGTCCAACAGCAGCACGTCCTGGACGTCCCCCGCCAAAACTCCGCCCTGAATCGCGGCACCGACCGAAACCACTTCGTCGGGATTAACGCCCTTGTGCGGATCTTTGCCGAATATCTTCTTGACCGTTTCCTGAACTTTCGGAATCCGCGTCGAGCCACCGACCAGCACGACTTCGTCGATTTCGCTCGGATTCAGCTTGGCATCCGAGAGCGCCTGTTCCACCGGGCCGCGACAACGTTCAACCAGATGATCGACCAACTTCTCGAAATCGGACCGAGTGATCGTCATTTGCAAATGCTTCGGGCCACTGGCATCCGCGGTGATAAACGGCAAGTTGATGTCTGTGGATTGCGCCGAGCTAAGTTCGCGTTTTGCCTTTTCACAGGCTTCCTGCAAACGCTGCAGCGCCATACTGTCTTTCCTCAGGTCGATCCCCTGGTCCTTCTGGAATTGATCGGCGACGTGATTGATCAGGACGCCGTCAAAATCGTCACCACCCAAGTGCGTGTCGCCACTCGTACTGATGACGCGAAAGACGCCGTCGGCAACTTCGAGGATCGACACGTCAAACGTACCGCCGCCGAGATCGAAGACGACGATTTTCTCTTGTATTTTCTTGTCCAACCCATACGCCAATGCGGCGGCGGTCGGTTCGTTAATAATTCGGGCCACTTCAAGGCCGGCAATTTGACCGGCATCCTTAGTCGCCTGCCGCTGCGCGTCGTTGAAATATGCCGGTACCGTGATCACCGCCTTGTTGACCTTGTGACCGAGATACGACTCGGCGGCCTCTTTCAGCTTACGGAGCACCAGCGCTGCAATTTCCGGCGGCGTGTGTTCTTTATCGCCCGCTTTAACTTTGACATAATCCTCGGAACCACCCGTAACCTGATACGGCACCATCTTTTCTTCATTTTGAACTTCGGCGTGACGACGGCCCATGAAACGCTTGATCGAATACATCGTTCGGGCCGGGTTCGTCACCGCTTGCCGCCGAGCCGGCTCACCAACTAGGGTCTCGGCTTTGTCGTTGAAGGCAACCACACTGGGCGTAAGCCGATTGCCCTCGGCGTTCGCGATCACTTTGGCATCACTGCCCTCCATCACCGCCACCACCGAATTCGTCGTGCCGAGATCGATGCCGATTATTTTTTCACCTTGAGCCATGACTTGCCTCTTTTCCTTTTTCGAACAGCGCCAAAGATAAAGTGAGTGTGGGCGCGTATTTGCTCCCTTAAGTTGCAAAGTGTATGCCACGCACGAACCGTGACTACTAAACGATCCGTAACTAACTGTTATTAAAATACTTACGACAAAAACTAAATAAACGACCTAATCGCCTTTCTGCCAAATTGGCAAACAGTGACGGGACGCATTCGTCGTGCTGCCGAATTGGCAGTTTCTTGACAGGCACAAGTGACCCAAGTACAAGTGACAACACTTTTTTTGACGTTTTTAGCGTCGGTGAGAATGGGATGGCGAAGCGGAAGGCAAAGAAGAAACAGACACGACCGGCCGCCGGCGGCCAAAAGTCCGCAACGGTGGCGAGTTACCGGCGTCAGATCGATAAAATTGACCGCCAAATCGTCGGATTAGTTAACGATCGCGGTGCACTGGCCGGCGAAATTGGGAATCTAAAACGCGCTGCAGGCGAGGAGATTTACTCCGCAGACCGCGAACAACAGGTTATCGACAAGGCAGCCCGGCAATCAAAAGGCCCCGTCAGCGAACCGTGTATCCGTGCGGTCTTCCGGGAAATCGTCAGCGGGTCGCGGGCGGTCGAGAAAACACACGGCGTCGCGTTCCTCGGCCCATTCCACAGCTACAGTCACCTGGCCGCCATCTACTGCTTTGGCCAGGCCGTTGATTTTTTGCCGGTGGGAACCATCGGTTCGGTCTTCGAGGAAGTCCACGACGGGTCCGCGGACTACGGTCTCGTTCCACTCGAAAATACCACCGACGGGCGAATCGCCGATACGCTCGAAAATTTCACGCGGTTCCCGGTGCGAATTTGCAGCGAGGTCCAATTACGGATTCATCACCATCTGCTCGGTCGCGGCAAGCGTTCAGAAGTGACAGAAATCCACTCTCGCCCACAAGCGCTTTCACAGTGCCGAAGGTGGCTCTCCACCCATTTGCCCAACGCTCGGACGATCGAGGTAACAAGTACTTCGGCCGCGGCGCAGTTCGCCGCCGAGAATCCCGGGGCTGCGGCCATCGCCAGTTTACAGGCCGGAACCCATTATGGACTTAAGGTGCTCGCGGAAAACATTGAAGACAATCATGACAACATTACCCGATTTGCCGTCATCGGCAGCGAGTCGGCAGCCAAGACTGGAAATGACAAAACGGCATTGATGTTTCGGCTGGAACATCGGCCCGGCAGCTTGGCCGATGCGATGGCGATCTTCAAACGCAGTCGGATCAACCTCAGTTGGATCGAATCCTTTCCGCTACCGGAGTCCGGCGGGGAATATATGTTCTTTGTCGAGCTAGAAGGCCACCAACGGGGAACCCGAATTCGTCGGGCTATCGAATCGCTCGCCAAGAAATCCGTGCGGCTGGAGATTCTAGGATCCTACGAACGGACCGAGCCAATTGGATAGCGGAGCCCATGCGGCAAGCGGCACCATGTCTGAATCGTACCCAATGCCGCATCACATACGAGTAACCAAATCATGATCATCGTGCTGAAACCCAACGTCACCGATGACCAAGTCAATCACGTGGTCCAACGGGTGGAATCACTCGGCCTGACCGCACATCTTAGCCGCGGTACGTTCCGTTCTGTCATCGGTGTGATCGGCGACGAATCAAAAATCGCCGCTGCGCCGCTGGAAGCGATTCCCTGCGTGGCCAAAGTGGTCCCCATTTTGCCGGCTTACAAGTTGGCGAGCATCGAAGCGCACGCGCAACCGAGCGTCGTCGAAGTTGGAAACGCGAAAATAGGCGGCGAGCATGTGGCGCTGATTGCCGGCCCCTGCGCCGTCGAATCGGCGGAACAGATGGATACGATTGCTGCCGCGATTCGTGCCGCCGGTGCGACGATCTTGCGGGGAGGGGCGTTCAAGCCGCGGACCAGTCCCTATTCGTTCCAGGGACTGGGCGAAGATGGCCTGAAAATCCTCCGCGAAACGGGCGACCGTTACGACATGCCGATCGTCACCGAGGTCATGGATCCGGGCTGCGTCGAGTTGATCGAACAATATACCGACATGTTTCAGATCGGCGCCCGTAACATGCAAAATTTTGTATTGCTGAGCGAAGTCGGCAAAACGAACAAGCCGGTACTGCTCAAACGCGGCATGAGTGCGACGATCAAAGATCTGCTGATGAGCGCCGAATACATCCTTTCCGGCGGTAATCCGAACGTAGTGCTGTGCGAGCGCGGCGTCCGCAGCTTCGACACGGAAACGCGGAACCTGTATGACGTGGCGGCCATCCCGGCAATCAAGGCTAAATCACATTTACCGGTGATCGTCGATCCCAGCCACGCCACGGGCCGACCTGATCTGATTCCACCGTGTGCGTTGGCCGGCGCAGCAGCCGGCGCCGACGGCATACACATCGAGGTGCATCACTGTCCGGAAGAAGCGATGTCCGACGGACCGCAGGCCTTGTTGCCCGAACAGTATCATGAACTAGCGAAACAGGTTAAATCGATCGTAGAGTTATTGGGGCGAAAGGTTGGATAGTGTACGGGAGAGGCCATCGCCACACCATCGTTCGGTACATCCCGACGGGCGTTCGGTACATCCCGACGGGCGTTCGGTACATCCCGACGGGCGTTCGGTACATCCCGACGGGCGTTCGGTACATCCCGAC
>JAYZEI010000169.1:0-4983 GCA_036337375.1 Planctomycetota bacterium
TGCAGAGACGTTTGTGCGGCAGACTGTTGTCCATCCGGGAGGCCATGACGCTAGCTGAATAATTCAGCGATCACTTTTCCTCCATCCGTGATGGGCACCGGCCGGTCGCCGTCGAAGAGTTCTTTATGGGGGTCGATTCCCAGCGTGGCGTAGATTGTTGCGTGGAGTGCCGGTACGGAAACGGGGCGTTGGACGACGCTCTTCCCTAAATCGTCGGTGGCGCCGATGACTTGGCCGGTCTGCAGTCCGCCGCCGGCCAAAGCGATACTGAACGACTTGCTGTGATGACCGCGGCCACCACCGCCGTCGAATTCGGGCGGGCGGCCGAATTCCGTGGCGACTACGATTAGTGTGCGGTCCAACCGATTGCGTTTTTCGAGATCGGCGATCAGTGCGGACATGGCTTGGTCGAGTTGGTCGATCAGGATGTGTTGGTTAAGTTGGCCTTGATTGTGGGTGTCCCAGCCCGTGCCGTTGATGAAATTCAAGTTGAACGCCACTTCGACAAACGTCACGCCGCTTTCGACCAGCCGTCGAGCCAGCAGGCAGCGCTGGCCGAATTCTTCACCGTAAGAATTGCGCAACGTGTCCGACTCGGACTTCAAGTCAAAGACGCTCATGAACTCAGGGCCGGCAAGTTTGAGGCTCTCGGCTGACGCGGCAGCGTAGTTCGCGATTTTTCGATCTCCCGGGGTACGTCCGACGTAGCTTTTGCGGAGCCGCGCGAGAAGTTGTTCGCGCCGAGCTTGGCGATTGGGGGCGACTTCCGGCGGTCGTCGCAAGCCGGTGGGGCCCGCGGACGTATTGGTCAAGTAGAGGTATCCGTACTTCGAACCGAGAAAGCCGGGCCCGCGCGTCAAATTTGGATAGCCCATGATCACGTACGCCGGCACGCTTTCGCCGCGCGCCGCCAATTGGTGAGCCGCCACTGAACCAATCGACGGATAAACAACGGTTCCGCTAGTCGGCCGGCCTGTGTGCAGGCGGTATACGGCTGCCGCATGTTCGTCGATGACGTCGTGGTGGACCGTACGGACCAAAGCGCACCGGTCAAGCAGTTTCGCCATGCGAGACAAATGTTCGCAGACCTGGACGCCTTCGATCGCCGTTGGAATCGGATCGTAATACGAGCCGGGTTTCTTGGACTTGGCGTCGCCTTTGCGTTTTGGATCCCAAGTGTCAATCTGGCAAGCGCCACCGCCAAGCCAGATGAAAATACAACTGTCAGCTTTTCCACGGAGTTTGTTTGAAGCTGTTGCGTCGGCCGCGAATCCTGATCGCGGAGAAAGCCCGGCAACACCCGCGGCCAGTCCCGTTCGGGCGACACTGCCGACAAATTCTCGGCGCGATTGCGTATCGTTTATCATGTTTCTACGAAACATATTTTCTACCCAACGTATTACGGTACAAAGTATTACGGTACAAAAATATACTCGGGCGAATTCACCAGCGCCCAAAGAGCATCTTCCATCCGCTCACGCCAATCGCGTTCGAGGCGTTTTGTCGGCGGGTCGCCGAGATCCGCGGCACGCTCAAGTTGCAACATGATCTCGGACGATTTGGGATGCAGGTGATTCGACCAGCTTACCGCGTGCCGTTGCCAATTGCGGGTAAAGCCAGCCAGCCGCGCGCCCTTGATGCGGCGGTGGGAAAATCCTTTTGCCAGCAAATCGGCAAAAATCGAGCTCTCTTCCGCGGTCGGGCGGCGCGATAAGAATTGCAAATACACTGCATCAACCAATTGCGCAAGTGAAACGTCTTGCAAGCATAGTTCGGTAATTGCACTGTCGTCCGATAGCGTTACGATGCGGCGTCCGACTAAGCCATTGGCCAGCGTCAATGGCTGCAGCGGTGTCGGCGCCGATTTACGGACGGTAATCGGGTCCTGCCGCGATTGCCGCCACCCGTAAGCTTCCAATAAATCGACGAGGCTTTGGGCCACGGGCAGCGCCAAGGCCGGCCGATCGCGCTCATTGGAAAGCGAAGTCAACTGCCACGCCCGCTGCGGCGCGCCGAGATTGATGAACGTGTCGATCGGTCGGCGACCGCCCGGGTCGAGCGTCAAAACCTCCGCGTGAAACTGTTTACCGACCGCGGCGAACATCGAATCGACCAATTGCTCGGCCGTCATTCGCCGCCGCTGCGGCGCGGCGAACAGAGCTGGGCTGGCGCGATCGCGGCCGTCAACTGCGGGCGCAACTTGCCGCTGATACGTATGGGAGGTGAGAATCAGCCGCGCCATGCGCTTTATGTCGTAGCCGCTCGCCACAAACTCGCGAGCCAGCCAATCGAGCAGCTCCGCTTGCACGGGCGAGGCATCTCGCCAATCGTCCACGGGTTCGACAAGTCCGTAGCCGATGTAGCGTCGCCACAGTCGGTTGACCATCACCTGCGCAAACCGATCATTGCTCGGCGAAGTAATCGCCGCCGCCAGTTGATGTCGACGATCGGATTTGTTTTGCACCAAATCTTCCGGGAGGCCACCGCCCACGTTTTTGAAAGGCCATGCCGCCTCGACCTTGCTGCCGGGTTTGAGCGAAACCTTCACCAGGCTGTCGCCCGCCAGCTTGTCCGCGGGCACGGAACTCGACTCCGGCACGGCAATAGGCTTGCGCTCAAGCATTGCGGCCAGGCTGAAGAGTTGCCGTTGCTTAAAATCGTGGTAGGGTGCGTCGTGACAACGGGCACATTTCATTTCCATCCCGAGGAACGCCTTCGCCACAATGTACGCTTTGGCAGCCATGGGCACGTCATTTTGCGTTGCCATTGAAAATCCGGCCGGGCCACCGTCGTGTTTGCTGCCGTCCATAGAGATCAGTTCGGTGACGAAGCGGTCCATTGGTTTATTGTCGAGCAGCGATTCATAAATCCACCAGCGGAACGGGCCGGTGTTGTTCAGTTTTGGTTTAAGGATGTTCGGGTTCTCGGCCAACACGTCTTGCCAATAGCCCATCCAATTGTCTGCCCAGCGAGGATCGGTAAGTAGCCGATCGACGATGCGTTCCCGCCGGTCCGGTCGATTATCTTCGAGAAACGCGTCGATTGCGGCGCGGGTCGGCAAAACGCCGATGGTGTCGAGTGTCACCCGCCGCAGGAACGCAAAATCGTCGGTTAAGACCGCAGGTACAACACCGGCTTTGACGAGCTTGGCGCCAATGAAGTAGTCAATTTCATTGTGGACCGGAATGGATGCCGGAACATCCGGGATCGCCGGTGCGGGTTTAGCAACCGCCTGGCGACGAGCGAATTCATGCCGCCTCCGCCAGTAGTCAGCAGATTTGGCCGTTGCCGCACGCCGCTCGATTTGCTCCACAAGGCGCAGCCGCCTCCGCGTCGAGGCGGCAAATCGCTCCCAGCCTTCGCTGGTCAGCGCGATACCGCTCTGACCATTTGCCGCGAGCACTTCGAACGGCCGGCCCTTGCGGGCGATGGCGACGCAGAGCTCGCCGAGTTCCGCCCGGATCCCCTTACCGCCGACGATCGCCTCGAGTTGCAGCAAGTGCTGGCCGGGTTTCAGTTCGACGGACGTGACGACTTCCTCGTAGCCGGCCGGTAACGGCCGCAGGCCCTCACGAATCGGCACAACCAACTCCGGTACGTTTTCGTGACCGTCCCCGTTTTTGGTAGTTGGTTTGTTTTGAGCCACCGCGACGCGACCGTTGATTAACAGTCGAGCTTTGTTTCTCGACCGCAGTAGCACATCGTACCGTCCCGGCGGCAGGTCGACTTTGGAATACGCGCGGAGTAGAAACGGATTCGTGCGGTCGGTGCGGACTGCATCGGTGGAATACTTTTTTGGCAGATTAATCCAGGCGAACGCCGGCTGCGTGTACGCCTGCGAAGCGGGAAACGGCGCCGTCCACGGATTGGCGGCCGAGATGCCTTCGTTGATTCGAACCAACACGGTGTCGTCCGGCACGTTCTTCGGATCGATGGTATTGATAATCGGTACGGAGGAGTTGCGGGCGAATCGCTTCGCGATTTCTTCGGGCGAAAGCACCCGTCGGTAAATGGCCACTTCGTCGATCAATCCGTGGAACGTGCAGTTTGGGCTGCCTCCCAGCGCTGAACCGATCCAAAGTTCGTCGTTATCCACCAGCGGCCCCTGATCGGTTGATCCGCCGAGATCCCACTCGCCGCCGGTCGGATTTCCATCAACAAATGCAACGATACTTTTCGGTTCGCCGAACGTATAGGCAACGGCCACATGATGCCAGCCACTGCCAGCAGCGAATCCCGCCGAAGAATTCCAGCGATGAAAATCATTTTGGTTACCGGCGCGGTTCACACAGTTACGAAATAAAAAACTGACCCTTGCCGTACCGCCGATGCCCCGCAGTCGCATCGCGTAGTTCTGATTTTCGGCCGCGACTTTCGGGTTTTTCGTCCGACCTTTGCCGACGATATAGACCTGCTGTCCGTCGCCGATACCTTGTAAATTGACCCAAGCCTCCATCGTTATTGAATCGCCAAGATCAAAATCTAACAGGCTGTCGTCGCCCGGATCAGCCACGCGAACGAAACCGCGATTTCCATCGAAACCCGCTGCGCAATTTTCGGCTCGGAAAAGTGGATAGCGAGGCGGCCGCGGCCCAGACCGGCCGAGTTTCACACTTCCGTTCACCGTGCCGATCAGCGGATCGCCGACTCGTGAGATTGCGCCGGCCACCCGATTTCCATCCTGTTCGTCGAAGTTCCAATAAATAACAGGTTTCGCCTCCATCACGATGTCGCGATACGCCAAATTCGCCGCCGCAGACCCCATCACGCCATGGCTGGACTGCGCAGAAAGGAGGATCGCCGCGAACTCGGACAACCCAACCGCCAAAATGCGGATATGTCGGCTCATCGATGGCTCCGGACTGGAAAGAACCGCCAGTTGTAGCCGACCAGTGGTGCAACATGTGAGGGTGCGACCCCTGACGAGTCGTAAGTCGTTCATTGCCGGCAGCCCGGCAGGAAACCCCCGTGCGACGAATTCCC
>JAYZEI010000170.1:0-20977 GCA_036337375.1 Planctomycetota bacterium
GGGCATTCGACCTTTGCACGTTCGCGTCTTTGCGCGAGAATCAACATATGCCGACTTTTGTCACACCGTTAATGCTTGGTGGCGGATTGCTGGTCGCCGTCCCGATTGTGCTGCATTTGGTGATGCGCGAAAAGCCGAAGCGCTTAGTTTTCCCGGCAATGCGATTTATTCAAAACCGGCGCGAGGCAAATCGTAAGAAGCTTCGCTTGCGACATCTGCTGTTGTTGGCCTTACGTTGCGCGACAATTTTATTGCTGGCATTGGCGCTGGCGCGGCCGGTTTTTCAATCAGCCGGATTCTTTATAGGAAAAGCACCCGTGTCGGCTGCGTTGGTGTTCGACACCCGGCCGCGGATGGCGTACAAGCACCAAAATGAAACGCGGCTGCAACTTGCGAAACAGTTCGGCCAGCAAGTGATCGAGCAAATCCCACGCGACAGTGATTTGGTGGTCCTGGACGCGGGCACCTCGCGATCCCGTTTCGACATCGATCGGGGAGCGGCTGCGCAGCGGATTGAGCAATTGGAAATCACCTATGCGCCGAATGACTTGGTCGCCATGTTGGACGGGGCGTTGAGCGTACTTCGAAAGAGTGACAAGCGGCACAAGGAGGTATTTGTCTTTACCGACCTAGCGGCTGTTGACTGGCAGTCGCCGGCTCTCGCCCGCCGCTGGAAACAACGTTTAAACGAAATTGACGACGCTTCGATCTACGTTATCGATGTCGGAGTCAAACAGCCGGAAAATTTTTCGTTGGGCGATTTGCAGCTTTCACGAGACGTGTTTCCGGAAAATGGTCTGCTAACCGTCGACGTCGATGTTTTGGCATCCGGAAAAGGTGGATCTCGAACCATACAGCTATTGTTGACCGATGAGGAAGGCAGCGAACAAAAGAAGGGTGAAGAGACCGTACAATGCGGTGATAACGAGGCGGCGCATGTCACGCTGAGGACCGCGGTCGGCAGGCCTGGAACGCACCACGGTCGCGTTCGTTTTTTGCGAGCGGACAGTCTGCCTGCGGACGACGTGCGGCATTTCACGGTCCGCGTGCAGTCGCCATGGCGGGTGCTGGTCGTTGCCGGCGAACCGGTGCAAGCGCAGAGCGGACTGCTGGTTGACGCGCTCGCACCGCCAAAGTTGAAACAGCGTGGCGACGTTCGTTACGACTTGGAGACCGCAAATTTCGAACAACTTGAAGAGTACGCACTAACCAATTACAGCGCGATCTGGATGATCGATCCCGCGCCGCTGAAACCGGTCGTCTGGGAAAAACTGATCGAGTTTGTCACCAATGGCGGTGGTTTGGGCATCGCGTTGGGCGGACGTGCGGGGTTGGTCGGCGAGCCGTTCAACGCGTCGGCATCGATGCAGTTGTTGCCGGCGGAACTCAGGCGGCAATGGCGGGCCGATAGCGACAACGAACTGTTTTTGGCGCCCGAGAGGCTTGAGCACCCGGTGCTACAAAAATTCAAACGGGTCGAAGCCGCGATTCCGTGGGATCTGAACCCCGTATTCAAAATGTGGGAATTGGGGCAGCTTGCCGACGATACCGAGGTCGTCATCAGCTACAGCAACCGCCGGCCTGCGCTGCTGGCTCGCAATGTGGGCCGTGGCCGAGTGATGACGCTGACAACTTCATTGGCTGTCGCAAGACGTTCGCCGTGGAATACTTTGCTATTAAAAAGCGAAGCCGCGTGGGTTGGCTACGTGTTGGTCAACAGCATCACCGAGTACCTGGTCGGTAGTGTCGGACAGCGAATGAATTACGAGGTCGGCGATATGGCCGAGATTCGTTTGGACGGCCGCCGTCAAGAATACACGTCGTATTTGCTTTCGACACCAGACGGTACACGTCGTGTGAAAACGACTGAACGAGATCACTCAGTTTCCATCACGGGGCTAAACAAGCCGGGACAATATCGGCTGGCGGCTGGTGGACAGCAGGGCGTGTTGTACGGCTTCAGTGTCAATTTGCAGGCGGAAACAACACGCGTTGGCCGCGCGGACATCGGTCAGCTAAACGAGCAGTTAGGCGATTCCAAACTTGCCATTGTCGATTCGATTGATCAATTAAATCAATCGCGGCGCAATGTCGCGTCTCGTACGCGGTGGGAAGGATTTCCCTGGCTTATTTTGCTGCTGGCAATCGTCGTGGTCGGTGAGACACTGCTATCGAGCCTGTTTTACAGGAACCGTACCGCCTCCGGCGACAATGGAACAGATGACGCGGGCTCCGGCCCCTACACCCGGGGCCCCTAATGTGGCACTTTAGTCCGATCTTTGAACGTTATCTCGGCCTCGGCAGTTATGTGCTGGTTGTCGGTCTGGCGCTGTTGCTGCTGGCCGCCTGGGCGGCAAATGTTCTGTTTATCAGTCTACCACCGCGGCGTAAGGCGTTACTGGCGGCACTCCGCTTTGCTTCTCTGGTTGTTCTAATTCTGGTTGCCATCCGACCCGAGCGGATACACATGCTGTGGCAAAAGCAGTCGGCCACGCTGGTCCTGTTGCTCGATGCCTCAGAGAGTATGGACATCGAAGACATGCCGCAGAATTCGTCCCGGTTCGATGTACTGCGGCAGGCGCTGGAAAAATCATCCGCGGCGCTGCGGCAGTTGGACGGCGCAGTCGAAATTAAAGCTTACGCCTTCGATGGCGACACGCGTCCCATTTCCTTTAAGGACGGCCGGCTTGAATTGGGTGATCCCAACGGCAAGGAAAGCGCTGTTGGCGGTGCCATGCGCAGCGCTTTGCGGCGCGAAGACGGCAAACGGCTGATCGCGTTTATCCTGGCTAGTGACGGCGCGCAACAGACAGTTTCGCCGACGGCGGAAATGCCCGAAACCGCCGCCCAGCAGCTTGTCACATCACAGTGTCCGCTATATGCCGTTACTTTCGGAAGTCGGCAAGCCGCCCAACAGGCCCGTGACGTGGCGGTGGAAACGATGCCGGACGGTTTGGTCGTGTTTGCAAAAAATCAACTGACGGTTACCGGTTCGCTAAGAATTTCGGGTTACCGCAACCTCGACATCCCCGTGCAGCTTGTCGTCGAAACTTCGCCGGGTGAGGAAGAGGTCGTTGCCACAGAAAACTATCGAGCGGTCAATGACGGTGAACAGATACGCTATGAACTGAATTACTCGCCGCCGGCGCCAGGCGAGTACAAAATCCTGGTTCGCGCCGCCGCCCAGGACGGCGAAGTCACGCTAACCAATAACGAATTGCCGACATATCTAACGGTATTGGCCGGTGGATTGAGGGTTTTGTACGTACAAGGAGAGTTGCGTTACGAGCAGCGTTTCTTGCGCCGAGCGCTAGCGGCTTCACCCGACATCGACGTGACGTTGTTGACAATTCACACCCGCGATCGCCAGCATTGGCCGATCCGCGGACTGGCCGAATATTTTGAGCCGGGGAAATTCGACGTCTACATTCTGGGTGATATTGATGCGGAAGCCTTTGAGCAGAAATCCGGCAATGGTGGATCGCGGTATCCCGATCTCTTGCTACTGCGAAGGGCGGTAGAGCGTGGTTCGGGACTGTTGGCTTTGGGCGGTTGGCACAGTTTTCGACCCGGTGGTTATCACAAAACTCCGCTGTCCGACATTATGCCGGTTGAAATGGATGCCAAGTACGACGAATTTGTGCGTCAGCGATTGCCGCGCGAGGGTAGTGCTGCCGATGAGAAACTCGATAAAACACTTCACTTGGAAGGACCGCTCGAAATGCTGCCGGCCAAGCCGTTCGGCGTGCGGCACTACATGACCCGCATCGCGCCGCCCAGTGAAAACTTCGACGCTTGGCGCAAACTGCCGTCGCTGACCGGGGGGAACAAGTTCCGCGATGTTCGACCTGGTGCGCAAGTGCTGGCCGAAGATCAAAACGGCCGGCCACTGCTAGTCGCGAGCGAACCCAGCGGTCGTGTGCTGGCCTTTGCGGGCGATTCGACCTGGCGCTGGGTGATGCACGGCAAAGCCGGTGCGCATCGCCGGTTTTGGCGGCAGGCGATTTTGTGGCTGGCGAAAAAAGATGAAATCGCCAAAGGCAACGTTTGGGTAAAACTCGACCGCCGCCGTTTCGCGATCGGTGACCGAGTCGCTTTCAGCGCCGGTGCCCGAAGTGGTTATGGCGACCCGCTCCCGGATGCCAGGATCACTGCGCAAGTCGTTGCGTCCGACGGTGCGCAGCACGACGTTCGGCTGGTCCGACAAGGCGGTGAAATGCGAGGTGCGACCGGGGGGCTGGAGGTGCCGGGCGATTACAAAATCGAGGTCAGCGCGCAGCGGGATGATACACAACTCGGCAGTCGTTCGGCGAGCTTTACGGTCTATAAAAAGGATCGCGAGCGTAGCGGCGTAACGGTTGATGCAACGATGATGGCCGGCATCGCCAAGCAGACGAGCGAGTTCGGTGGTCGGCACTTGACGCCCGGAGAATTGCCGGCGCTATTCGCCGAGTTGGCCGCCAAACCGCTGGACTTGGAAGAAAAAGTACGGACCACGGTCACCTACTGGGACCGCTGGTGGGTTTTTGTGCTGATGGTTGGATTGCTATCGACGGAATGGTTCCTGAGAAAAAAGTGGCGTTTGGTTTAGCGCGAGCGCGAGGATCGAACGACGGCCGGCCGGCCATTGATCGGCTGCCGAATGGATCCGTGTTGCGACGAGAATTCGCGGTGCCGGTAGTTTCTCTGTTCTAAAATGCGTTGTTTTCGTAGAATGCCCGGCGTCGTCCCTATGCGACAGAGATGGACTACGTTTTGGGGGACGAGCCAAGGGAGTCACGGATGAAAGATGTTTTGGTTGTCGTTTTAGCCGGCGGCAAAGGTTCGCGACTGGAACCACTCACGCGGGATCGTGCGAAACCGGCCGTGCCGTTTGGCGGCGCTTACCGGATTATCGACTTTACGTTGTCGAACTGCCTGAATAGCGGGTTCCGCAAGATTTTGGTGCTCACGCAATACAAAGCGATGAGCCTCGATCGACATATCAACGTTGGCTGGCGGACGATTCTTTCGCGGGAGCTTGGCGAATTTATCGACCTCGTTCCACCTCAGCAGCGGATTGACGAACACTGGTATCAAGGCACGGCGGATGCCGTCTATCAGAATATTTACGTGCTGGAGAAAGAGCGGCCGAAGTACGTTGTCGTGTTGGCCGGTGACCATATTTATAAAATGAACTACAGAAAGATGGTCGAGTTCCATCAACACAGCGAAGCCGACTTGACGATCGGCGCGCTGCGGGTGAACGTGGACGAGGCGCGGCAATTTGGCGTGATGCAGATTGATGGCGAAGGTCGTGTAATTGGGTTCGAGGAGAAGCCCGATAATCCCAAGCCGATACCCGGAGACGAAGAACACGCCCTCGCGTCGATGGGAATCTACGTTTTTGGCGCGAGATTTTTGTTTGAGCAACTGTGCAAGGATGCGACGCACAGCGGCAGTGCGCACGACTTTGGCCGTGATGTGATTCCATCCATAATTGATCGCCAACGTGTTTTTGCTTTTCCTTTCCTGGACGAAAACAAAAAAGGTGATGCATACTGGCGGGACGTAGGCACATTGGATGCATATTACGAAGCGAATATGGATTTAATCTCGGTCGATCCGCTGTTGAATATGTATGACACCGATTGGCCGATTCGCACCTATCAGCCGAATTTTCCACCGCCGAAATCTGTCTTCGCCGAAGAAGGCCCCGGCGGTCGGTGCGGCCGGGCGGTGGACAGTATTGTTTGCCCGGGGAGCATTATTTCGGGCGGGATTGTCGAACATTCAATCCTGGGCTGGAACGTCCGCGTGAACAGTTTTGCACAGGTTGAGGATTCGCTGCTGTTCGAGGGCGTGGACATCGGCCGCTACGCCAAAGTCCGCCGCGCGATTATCGACAAAGGAGTGCACATTCCATCCGAAACGGTCATCGGATTTGATCACGAACACGACCGCGATCGTGGTTTTTCCGTCAGCCCCGAGGGCATCACGGTGATTGCCAAGGCGGACGGAGTCGGTCAATTTCTCGGAACGCGACCACTCGATGCGTGAGACGCGGCGCCGCGTTTTGATTGGCCGATCAATTTCGCGTGCCGCCGCCGTCCTGCCGGCTGTCCAAACCTCGGTAGTAAGCCGCTTCTCCTTCCGTCGCAGAAAATCCTTCGGCGAAGTTTGGTGCGATCACGACGCGGCGTTCGGCGTCTTCGACACCAAGCCGCGCAAGCTGTTCCACAACCGTTCGCCGCCGCATGGCGTCTAACTGTGGCCGGCGATTGTGCTGGCTCTGTTCGACGACAACTGGGAACGGTACATGCTCTAGCCGCAAGGCGACCTGCATGATTTTCTTTTTGGCGCCGGGTGCCAAAGCGGCTTCGTTACCGACGAACTCATGATCGTAAAAGACAAAGTCGGCTGCTTCTGCGTTGGTTTGTTGTGTTTCCCAAAAAGCGTCCGTCGCCGCGCCCAGAGGAAATGGCCGATCGTGTTGGGGGCCCAATCGGGTGTTCTTTCCGATGAGGCCCATATCCATGTCGCGTCTTGAGCAGCCGACGACAGATAACGCAAGCAACAAAAAGATGAAGATGCGGTAACGATTCATGGCACTATTTAAAACATGTGATGATGTTGCGCAAGAAAAAGCCCCCGGAATTGGCACAGGGGTCCCAGGGGGGCAAAGGACTCTTTATTAACCAATTTCCGGGAGCGATTGGACAGTCGGTTACCGCGCAGGCGATGAACCGAGCGAGGCGGGAAGATAAAGATGCTCGGCCAACCCGTCAAGGTCGATTTGTCCGCAATTTTTAAAATGCGAAATTAAGCGTATTGCGGCGGAGCAAAATGAAATTGGCGACGGCTAGCAACGCATTCAGCTTTGCGCCGCATAAAGTTCGGCGTACTCCAGCACCCACTGGTCAATCATTTCCACAAACGAGTCCGTATCCACTTCGTATAGTTTCTTGAAGTGCTTGCGGTTATAGATTTCCCGGTTGCGGATTGTGCCTTTGGCGGTCAATTCCAACACGTGGTAAGTGGCAAACGGACGTACGACCATTTCGATACGGCTGTAGAAATTGTCTCGCTTACCGGCCGCCCCGGCCCCGACATCATCGCGGCTGCATGCCGCGCCCCAGCCGCGGTCGTTAACCAGTGTTTCATAACGAAAGCCTGGGAAATGATCAGGCAGGCAAGACAAGCACTGCTCAAGGTGCTCTGATAGCTCTAAGCGATATTGGTTATGGAGTCGCTTAAAATCGTCTTCGCTGAATGACTCTTCGGCCTTGCCCCGCTGCTGTTCGTCCTTGGTTCGAACGCCGCGCTCGATGGCCTTGGACAGCCGATTTGCAAAATCCGTCATGGTTTCCGTGCCTCGTCCGATACTCCATTAGACCGGAACAAGTTTGCGAAGTTCCGGTGGCGATGGACAATAGCAGAAATTTTTAGGTTCTTTTCAGCATCGCCCGGCCACAGTCTAACACACGGGAAAATGCTGTCGAAAGACGGTTCGATGATCGCCGAATGCCGTGTGTCCGAGTTCACGGACAGCGTTGTATGTGAGGATAACAAGAAAAATCTTCACATTTCATTCAAGTAGATTAACCGGCATGGCCGATAAGACGACCGACTCCAGGGAGGTAGGGTACGAAAGGAATCGTGCGATGCAAAGCAATTATTTGCGACTTTATTCCGAGCCGGAAGAACATCCGGCGGCCGTTGAAGAACAGGAAACTCCGGTGGTCAAGGTCACATTAGGTGAGATTTTGCCCCTGCTGGCTGATGCAGTCAGTAGCAAACGGACCTGGCTGCGTGACTTTGTCAACGATGACGTTTCTATTTCCAGCGACTTGCACGAGGTCATCTTGGCCTATCAGCATTTTCAGCGACCGACGGCGTAGCGCTGTTGCGGGACAATCTTCAATAATACCTGTGATACCAGCCTCCCGACGCGGACATCGCGTCGGGTTTTTTTGTGGCCCGCGGGATGGCCCGTCTGCCGCTTGCGTCAAATTCGTGACGGAAATCCGTGATTCTCTATAATACTTCTCGGATACCTGCTTTTAATAGCAAAGAGCATAGCAAAGATCGCAGTGGACGAATCGAAACACAATCCCCGAAATGGCGCAGTTCCCGTCGAGGGTGCCGGGCAGCCCCAAGAACCCGTTCAGCGGAAACATATCGGCGACTTGATCGAACGGATCAAAGAGTCGGCGGAAAAGCTCAAGCTGGACAACACCAGTCGCGGCGATCTGAAAATTCTCAGTCGGGCGCTGCGAGAGTTGCGGTACGCGTTTAAAGTTTTTTCGCCGTACCGTGACTGCCCCAAAGTCACCGTTTTTGGATCGGCGCGAACCGAGCGGGACGACCCGACGTATCAAGCAGCAATTCAGTTCGGCCGGGCCATGGCCGAGAAAGACTGGCTTGTTGTTACGGGTGCGGCCAGCGGCATTATGGAAGCAGGCCATCGCGGCGCGGGCCGCGAAAACTCAATGGGTCTGAACATCATGCTGCCCTTTGAGCAGGACTCAAATCCCGTCATTCGCGGGGACCATAAACTGGTCCACATGAAATACTTCTTTACGAGAAAATTGATGTTCGTCAAAGAATGTCACGCGGTCTGCCTGCTGCCAGGTGGATTCGGCACGTTGGACGAGGGGCTCGAAGTGCTGACTCTGCTGCAGACCGGCAAGCGCGACCTGGTTCCCGTTGTGTTTCTCGACGCGCCGGGAAACGGGTTCTGGCAACAATGGAACGAGTTCATTGTTGCCAGGCTGTTGGGCGACGGGATGATTTCGGAAGAGGATTTGTCGCTCTATAAATTGACGGACAGCGTCGAGGAAGCGGTCGACGAAACGCTCGGTTTTTATCGCGTTTATCACAGCATGCGGTATGTCAAAAGCCGCCTTGTGTTGCGGCTCAAGTGCAAGCTCAAAGACGAAGTGCTTGAGAGCGTCAATGCGCAATTTGCGGACATTTTAACAAACGGAAAAATTATCCAGCGAGAATCGCTGCCCGAAGAGCGGGATGAACCGGATCTCGCCGACCTGCCCCGCCTAGCCCTTCACTTCAATCGAAAAAGCCTGGGCCGGTTACGGCAGCTAATTGACTATTTGAATCAAACGGCCGATCCAGACGATTCAGATTGAGAATCCGGTCCGGCTTAACCGCCGGCTTTTTTGTTTCTTTTGATCGCTTCGCGTGTGATCCAGAGTCCAATGATGTCGCGCTCATGTTGCGTCATGTTGGTGACATTGCCGGCGGGCATTTTTTTGCTGTGGATCACGAGGTCTCGGATTTTCCCAATGCGGTTGATAATCTGCTGTGCCGAACCAAAGCGAATTCCCTTCGGCGCCTCCGTATACGTGTCGTCGATGGGAGTCCCTGAATGACACCGCTCGCAGCGGACTTCTACGATCGACTGCACATTCGTTAGCGATGGTACCATGATCCGCAATTCCCCGATTTCCTCGGCAGTCAACCGCTGGCCCAGGCTGATGTTATCTTCAACGCTAATCGGAATTGGCGGACCGGACCAGGTGCACGCCTCATCGAAGTATCGTTTGGCGTCGTTTTTCGGTATCCACAGGTCCCCTAACAGATTTTCGGGAGAGCTGCAGTCGCGGTTGAGCGGCGAAATTGCCGCGGGATCCATCTCCTTGACACTGCCGTCGAAATACAGCACGTGGAGCAAATCAAAATGCCTTGGCCGAATGAATTTATCCCATCGGCACTGCGGATCAAGTTTGCATTCATCGTAAACAGGATCGACAATAGCCTCGTGATCAATCATCTCAGTGGTTCTGGAGTCATTCAGAAGCGGATTGACGACGCTGCGGCCGTACTCAATGCCCAAAATTCGGTTCCCATCGTTCGACCCCAGTCTCGAAAGCAACCCGTTAAAGCCGAAATGGACGTCATCGCTGTCTTTTTCGAAGTCGTCCTCCGTATCGTTCGTTGAGGATGGACATTTGAAGGCGTTCATGTTGAAATCCATGAATCGGCCAAGATCGACGACCAGCATGTCCGCGCGGACGACGGCATTTGCACTTTTGGCATGACTGATGGCGATGCCAATTTCATCGAGATGCTTTTTACACTCGGTAGCCCGCCCGTGCTCGCGGACCGATGTAATGACAGGGAGCAGGATTCCTACGAGAATCCCGATAATTGCAATGACCACGAGTATTTCGACAAGCGTAAACGCCTGGCAGCGCGAGCGACGCATATGAACCTCTCCGTTCCAGCAGCGGCCCCGGACCTCAATACGCCAAGACGAGAATCAGGCGCATCCCAGCCGGCCCGCACTAATTTTCGCATTTTTTCTGTATTTTAGCAAGTCTTCGGCCACGACTGGTGGCCAGAAATCGTACGGCGTCAAGTCGTTACGGATGTCGCGATTCCGCTAAAATACCCGTCTGCAGCAATCACGGTAGAACGACCTTTTTTCGAGATCTCGATTTCATGACGCCGATTTATCTGGATTACAACGCGACGACGCCAGTCGATCCGGTCGTACGCGAAGCGATGCAGCTGTTTTTCGCCGGCGAATACGGCAACCCGTCCAGTACGCACGTTTTGGGGCGGTCGAGCCAGCGGGCGATCGCTGTCGCACGTGGGCAGGTCGCAGCGCTTATTGGCTGCGCGGCGGATGAAATAGTGTTTACTTCCGGCGGCACCGAGAGCAGTAATCTGGCCATTCAAGGCGCGGTTTATCACGCCGCTTCCGACCGCAATGGGCACCTGATAATTTCAGCAATCGAACATCCGGCTACGGTTGAGCCTGCGCGATGGCTGGCACGCCAAGGCTTCCAGATTACGGTTGTGGGGTGCGATGCAAATGGCGTTGTCGATCCGGGCGAAATTGCCGCCGCTATACGTCCGACGACAAAGCTGGTCAGCGTCATGCACGCCAATAATGAGGTGGGTGCAATTCAGCCGATCGGGGAGATTTCCGAAATTTGTCGCGCGGCTAATGCCAAATTGCACGTCGATGCCGCACAATCGCTCGGCAAGATCGAAGTCGATGTCAATCGGCTCGGCGTCGATCTTTTGACCGTTGCCGGACACAAGGTTTATGCGCCGAAAGGAGTCGGTGCGCTCTACGTGCGGCAGGGAGTTGAATTAGAGCCTGTCGTACGCGGCGCCGGCCATGAGTGCGGATTGAGGCCGGGAACCGAGAATACGCCTTACATTGTCGGACTTGGAACGGCGGCTGAATTGGCGGCGGCAAGTCTTCCGGGTATTACGCGGCAGCTGGCCGCCCAGCGGGATCGACTGGAATTGGGACTGCGCGGGCGGATTCCCGGTTTGACGGTCAATGCGGCATCCTCGGTGCGACTCCCCAACACGGCCAGCGTCAATTTTCCAGGACTGATCGGTGCCGAATTACTCGATGCGATTCCGGAACTCTGTGCATCAACCGGGGCCGCGTGTCACAGCGGGACCACCAAGCTGTCTGCCACGTTGGCGGCGATGGGCGTGCCGGAAGACGTCGCCCGCGGGGCGGTGCGGCTGAGCGTTGGCCGTTCGACAACCGACGAGGAGATTGATACCGCAGTCGAACGGCTGGCCGCAGTCTGGCAGAAGCGGTCTCGGGGCTGAAGAAGGTTTTGCACATGCCGGGGGCCCCTCACCCACTAACCTCTGGCCCACTAATCTCTGGCCCCCTAACCCCCGCCCCGAGCCGTGTGAGACCGCGCCATCGCGTCCTCGGCTT
Organism: Planctomycetota bacterium; assembly: GCA_036337375.1. Lineage (GTDB taxonomy): Bacteria > Planctomycetota > Planctomycetia > Pirellulales > UBA7805 > JAYZEI01. The sequence goes on from JAYZEI010000170.1 coordinate 11,699, forward strand.
CTTGGATGTAACGTTGATCGTTGGTGCCGGCAAATGCCCGCTGGTAGATGACACTGAGTTGCGCGTGACTGACCGGATCGTTGGGTTCTAGTTCACAGACGCGTTTAGCGTGCCCGATCGCCTCGTCGTGGCGGTCTAACCGTTGTAGCACGACCGCCAATGCGCAATGAGCCAAGCTGTACGATTCGTCTTGTTCGAGGATTTCCCGAAACTTAGCGGCTGCCTCCTCGAATTTGCCGTCTTCCCGGAGCCGATCGCCTTCGTCGTAGATTTCGTGCAGTGCCGGCATTGTTCTGGTCTCCATTGTGCGGTCGATTCGGCGAGCCAGACACTATAAACGCCGCTCCGGTCGGCCACAAGTTGACGAATCCTGCCAACGCGGTGAAATTGCGTCGTTTCCGTGAACGGAGATCGTCCGCACGAACGATAACACCCCAATCCCGTATAGAAACTGCAAAATTACTTCGACCCTACTGAGGATTCGGCCCGTCTTCCGCTAGGTTCCTAAACGTTACGGCGGCCCGACCAATTTTCGCCGCTGTTGGGCTGTTCGCTTTCCGATGCATGTCCATCGGCAAGCGAGAATCGGATTGGGCGGAACGAGCGGCCTGATGGAACGTGATGAATGCCGTTTCGTCGAAGTTACGGAGCGGCCGCAGCTATCCGTATTCCAGGCTATCCGTATTCCAGTCGGTCGGGCGGCTCCCGGCCAATCGCCACTTCGATTAGTCGCGGCTCGTCGCCAGCGAGTGATTCGGTGACGGCAGCGGTCAGTTCGTCCGGTTCGTTGACGCGCGAGGCGCGGACGCCAAGTGATTCGGCTAGTGTCACAAAGTCGATTTCCGGTTCGGTCAAGTCCATACCGAGGAACTGGTTCTCCCGCGCTGCGGGCAGGCCCATGCCGCGGGCGCCGATCTTCAATATCTGATATTGCGCGTTATTGGGCACAACGATGGTGACAGGAATTTTGTAGTGCGCGGCGGTCCAAAGTCCTTGTACCCCGTACATCAGCGAGCCGTCGCCGATCACGCCCAGCACCGGCCGGTCTGGCCAAGCCAGTTGTACGCCGATCGCACAATTTACTCCCCAGCCGAGCGCCCAGCCGCGATGCCCGAAATAGCCGTCGGTGTTCTTCAGTGCGGCGAGCCGTTCCAGCGTGGTGTTGGTCGTGGTGACCGCTTCTTCGACAACAGCCACATCGTCCGGTAGCGCGCGAGCGATGCTCCCCATCGCGACCAGAGGTGTGAGTGGGCGCAGGTCGAGCTCGCGGTTCACCGCAGTGCGGCACTCGGCAAGCGCGTTTTCGTGCGCCGCGGCCAATTGAAAGCGACGCTGTCCGGCGATCGCGATCTGATCGGCAGTCATCGATTCGGCCAGGAGGTGAGCGAGTTCGGCGAGTCCTGACTTTGTGTCACCGATCAGGCCGACGGCCAGTGGGAAGTTCTTTCCCAATTGCCACGGATCTTCATCTAGATGAACGATCCGCACTCCGTTAGGGATCGCTGTCGGTTCGTGGTAAATGTAGTTCCGCATTAAGTCCATGCCGGTCACCAACAGTACGTCGAACTCGGCCAGCTGCGAATGCATTTCAGACGACCACAAGGGCAAACCACCGGCGTACTGTGGATGTGCGGGCGGGAACCCCAACCGTCCGTGTGTCGTGCCCGATTCCGAAATTACCGCTGCTCCCAGTTGCTCGGCCACCGCGACAAGTTCCTTTACCGCGTCGGCCTCGGCCACACGGCTGCCGACCAGTATCGCCGGTTTGTCTGCCGTCTGCAGTACATCGACCGCCTGCCGCAGTGCTTCGGTTGGTGGCCGCACCCGACGGTCCAGAGGCCGGGCCGGCGTCAGGTCCAAATCGGCTTGCTCCATTTGCAGGTCGACCGGCAATGACATGAACACCGGTCCGGTCGGCGGGGTCAACGCCGTTTGCACCGCGCGGCGGATCGCGGAAGGCAAATCCTGGATGCGATCGACTTCAACGGCCCACTTGGTCCAGGGGCGGACGACCGAGATCATATCGCCGCAAATAATCGGCTCCTCGAATTTCAGCCGGCGGTCTTGCTGCCCGGCCGTGACCAGCAGCGGCGTTCCCTCACGGTAGGCGTTGTAGAGCATGCCCATCGCGTTACCCAGACCGCAGGCGGAATGCAGGTTGGAAACTCCCAACCGCCGGCCCGCCATCGCGTAACCGTCCGAAATCGCCAGCGCCGGACATTCTTGCAGAGCCAGGATGTATTGGATGTCGGATCGCGCCAACAATGCGTCGTTGAGCGGCAATTCGGTGGTGCCCGGATTACCGAAAATATGCTCGACCCCCACGTCGGCCAGCATGTCTAGAAATGCTTTGATACCGGTCATGGTTTTGCACGCCCGCCAGATCAACGGCCTAGTCACCAGTAATGAGTTTACGACAACCGAATTCGGTTCACAACGCGCACGAAAAAAGCCCCGGCGATTATTGCCAGGGCTTGCTGAGCTGTTTTTCGTTCAAAACTGAACTCAATGCCGGCCGCACGGACAACGCTTTGTCGCATAGCGTGTCGTGGTTGGCGTCGAGGTCGCATTGAAATCCGTTTTTTCAAAGCTGTAATTCGTCGGTCGCAAGCGATATGATGTCGGTCGATAACCGGGGGATGCCGGTTGAGAACCGTAGCTCGCCGGGCGACCGAAATTTGCTAGTTGCGAATTGTAGTTTGCCGAGCGGATTGTATTCGTGCGACTTCGCAGCCGCGCGGACGAGTTCTCCGGCGGTACTGACGGCGGCGTCGGCGCCATGGGTGTCGGTACAACGGTCGCCGCGGGAGCAGCAGCGTCGCCCATCCAGTTTCCGTTGCAGTCACATGCGTCGCCGGACTGGCCGCAGCCTCTGCAGCCGTGGAGCGGGCCGCAGCCGTTGCAGTTAAATAGGCGGCCAAGGTTCTTTCCGGGATACCATCCACATGGTCCACAGCATCCGGCCGTAAGCGAAATCCCAACGACGGCCAATGCGGCAAACAGCGAGCGATTAATCATCAAACTTTCCTCAAGGATGTTCGAGACTCGGGAATCGAATTCGGAACAAGAGAGACGAAGGAAAACAGTTGAGTTCCGTTACAGCGACTTCCTTGGTTTATCGGCCGTAAAACTGGCAAAATCGAATAAATCCTTACAAACCGAAAAACTTCTGCTTCCTGCGAAGTTTGACACCCGCGGGAGTCGTCGTGCGGCCGACTGCGTTGCTGTCACGCGCCTTGCGCGGCGGCCCACCGTTGGCTATAGTAGCACGCCCAATCGGCATGCGGCTCGAATCAAAGCGACACGGAGAACTCTCATGGTCGAAGCACTGTCACTGCAGCAGTTACACCACATCGCCGTGCCGACAAGCGACCCCGAACGCTGTGCGGAATTTTATGAACGCCTGCTCGGCATGCAGCGGATTCCGCGCCCCGATTTTTCGTTCGGCGGCGCGTGGATGTATCATCCGGCCTGCAACATTCAGATTCACATTATCGAGCATCCGTCCGCCGGCCGCCCCGGTGAAATTGACTCGCTGGCCGGACACTTCGCCGTTCGAGTCGAAGACATGGACGCCAGCGAGGCGCTGTTGAACGAGCATGCCGTTCCGTATCGACGGCAAATGAATGCGGGCGGCATTCCTCAAATATTTTTTCACGACCCGGACGGCAATATGATTGAGCTGGGAATCTACTCGTCCGATATGCAGCAGCGGGACGGTTTTGCCGGCGGTGGTCAGTCATGAGCGATGACGGGACGTTGGTTGACGGATTGGAGCGGTACGGATTGGAATTCGATCTCGACCAAGTCGAATTGCTCGATTGTTATCGCCGTGCCCTGTGGGAATGGAATGAAAAGCTGAATTTGACTCGGCACACGACCATCGACAAATTTGTCGGTCGCGATGTGGTCGATTCCATCGCATTAGAACCATTCTTGGAACCCGGATGTCGCGTGCTGGACGTCGGAACCGGTGGTGGTGTGCCGGGGATGATCTTGTCAATCGCAAGGCCCGATTTACAGATCACAGCGTGCGAGTCCGTGGCCAAGCGTGCCCGCGCGGCCCGCGCGATCCGCGATCAAGCCAAGCTTGATGTTCGTGTCGAGCATGCGCGGGGCGAGCAGCTTCTCGGGGGCGGCGACTTCGACACACTGGTCGCCCGGGCAGTCGCGCCGCTGGTAAAAATCCTGCGTTGGCTGGGTCCGCACTGGGACAGTTTCCGCGAACTGTTGCTGATCAAAGGTCCCGGGTGGGTGGAAGAGCGGCGTGCGGCGCGCGAAGCAGGGCTGCTCGCCGAGTTGGAACTTCGGAAACTGGCCGAACATCAATCGCCCCAAACCGGGGCCTCAAGCGTTGTGCTCCGCGTTCGGCTCAAGTAATGGCCGCACGGTCTATCGCCATTGATGAACTTCGCAGACTTTCCATATACTGCTTCGCTTACCTCAAATATTCCCTCCCGTGACGGGGAGAGAGAGTTTATCAATGAGTTCCTACCAACTCACGCATCTGAAAGAACTTGAAGCCGAGAGCATCCACATCATTCGCGAAGTGGCGGCCGAGTTTCATAACCCGGTCATGCTTTATTCGATCGGCAAGGACTCGTCGGTCATGGTTCGGCTGGCGGAAAAGGCATTTTATCCGGCCAAGCCGCCGTTTCCTTTGCTGCACGTCGATACGACCTGGAAGTTTCGCGAGATGATCGAATTTCGCGAGAATTACGCCCGCAAAGAACTGGGATTGGATGTGTTGGTTTACACGAACGAGGAAGGTCAAAAAGCCAACATTCACCCGCTGGACGACAGCGAAAAGCATACCGAGTTGATGAAAACCGATGCGCTGAAGCAGGCGCTCGACAAATGGGGGTTTGATGCGGCGTTCGGCGGCGCGCGCCGCGATGAGGAGAAGTCGCGGGCTAAAGAGCGTGTGTTTTCATTTCGCGACAGGCACCATCGCTGGGACCCGAAGAACCAACGTCCCGAACTGTGGAACTTGTACAACACCCGCGTCAACAAGGGCGAAAGCATCCGCGTTTTTCCGTTGTCGAACTGGACCGAGTTGGACGTTTGGCAATATATCCACTTGGAGAATATTCCCATCGTTCCGCTGTATCTTTCGAAAGAGCGGCCCGTCGTCGAGCGAGACGGAGTAATGATCCTGTTGGACGACGATCGAATTGTGATGTCACCGGGTGAACAACCGCAAATGAAACAAGTCCGCTTCCGCACGCTGGGCTGCTATCCACTTTCTGGGGCGGTCGAATCGGAAGCTGATACGCTTCCCCAAATCATCCAGGAAATGCTGCTGACCAGGACTTCGGAACGACAGGGCCGAATCATCGACCAGGACGAAGGCGGCGCGGGAATGGAAGAAAAGAAAAAGAGAGGATATTTCTAAGGAAACTCGCAAAGGCCGGCCGAGGTCGTTTTTTCTCATTGGACTTTGGGGATTCGTCACTTACTTCAGCATGTCACATCAGTCAGATTTAATTGCCACCGACATTGACGCTTATTTGGCTCAGCATGAGCAGAAGGAACTGCTGCGCTTTCTCACGTGCGGTAGTGTGGACGACGGCAAGAGTACGCTAATCGGCCGGCTGTTTTTTGACGCCAAGTTGATGTACGAGGACACGTTGAAGACGCTGGAACAGGATTCCGTTGTTCACGGCACAACGGGCGGTGGATTTGACCCGGCGCTGTTTACCGACGGCCTTAAGGCCGAACGTGAACAGGGCATCACGATCGACGTTGCCTACCGCTACTTTTCGACGGCCAAGCGAAAATTCATCATCGCCGACACGCCGGGCCACGAGCAATATACGCGCAATATGGCGACCGGCGCATCGACTGTTGACTTGGCCGTCATTTTGATCGACGCGCGGCACGGTGTGGTGACGCAAACCAAACGGCACAGCTTTATCGTCTCACTGTTGGGCATCAAGCATGTGCTGGTTGCGGTTAATAAAATGGATCTGGTTGAATTCTGCGAACAGACTTTCGACCGGATTTGTGACGACTACCGAGATTTTTCGAACCGACTCGATATCCCCGATTTGCACTTCATTCCGATTTCAGCTTTGCTTGGCGACAACATCGTCGATCCCAGCAAAAACATGTCGTGGTATCGCGGTTCGACGCTGATGAACTTTCTCAATACGGTCAACATCGGCTCGGACCGTAATCTGGTCGATTTCCGTTTTCCCGTGCAGTATGTCAACCGTCCGCATCTCGACTTCCGCGGTTTCTGCGGCACGATTGCCTCAGGGGTCGTACGCCGTGGCGACGAATTAATGGCCCTGCCGTCGCGCAAAGTGAGCCGCGTTAAGTCGATCGTAACGTTCGACGGCGAACTCGACGAGGCTTTTGCGCCGCAGGCTGTTACCTTGACGTTAGAAGATGAAATTGACGTGAGCCGCGGCGACATGCTTGTTCGCATCGGCAACGTGCCCCTGATCGACGACCAGTTCGATGCCATGGTTGTTTGGATGTCGGACGAACCACTTGTTCCCGGAAAACAGTACTTATTCAAACAGACGTCGAAGATTGTATCCGGTACGATCTCGACGATGCGTTACCGAGTTGACGTCAACTCGCTGCACAGTCAACAGGCACCGACGCTGAGTTTGAACGAGATTGGCCGCTGTCATCTTTCCTTGAGCGATTCGGTGTCCTTTGACGCGTATCGCCGCAACCAGTCGTCCGGCGCGGTAATCATTGTCGACCGTATCAGTAACGTAACGGTTGGCGTGGCGATGATCTTGGATCAGATGCAAGGCGACGCCAAAGACCACTGGGACGACGAACCGGTCCGTATCGGTTTGCAGGATCGCGAGAGCCAGGTCACGTCGGACGAGCGGACAGCTCGCTTCGGCCAAACGGCCGCCACAATTTTGATTTACGGCTTGACCAGTTCTGGTAAACGGCCGCTTGCCGGGGCGCTCGAGCGACGGTTGTTTGATGAGGGCCGTGCGGTGACGGTCCTGGACGGCCAGAACATGCGGTTGGGCATCAGTAAGGATCTTGGTTTTTCGGCCGACGAGCGCAGCGAAAATCTGCGTCGCGCAATGGAAGTCGCCAAATTAATGAACAATGCCGGCCTGATTGCCATCGGCAGTTTCGTGGCTCCCGACGCGAATGTCCGGGACAAGGCGCGAGATGTGATTGGTTCGGATCGATTTATCGAAGTTTTTCTCGACGTTCCCATCGACGTTTGCCGCGAGCACGACACGTCGGGCATGTACGAGAAAGCCGATTCTGGCGAAATCAAGAACTTTCCGGGCGTCACGGCTACTTACGACGTGCCCGAGTCTGCTAATTTGGTGCTCAGGCCGCATGAGTCGAGTATCGAATCGTGCGTTGACGTGATTATCGATTTGCTCAGGCAGCGGGAAATTCTTTAATAAACTGTCTCATTCCCGGGCAGAGCCTCGGAACGGGGTGAAGCATGACCAGTATCGAGTCGATCGTCGCTTTTCTCGATCGTGTTGCCCCGGCCGAACTGGCCGAATCGTGGGATAATGTCGGCTTGCTCGTTGGCGATCTTCAAAAGTCCGCGAGCCGGCTGATGACCTGCCTGACGGTGACCGGTTCAACCGTCGCCGAGGCGGTCGACAGGAATGTGGACTTGATCGTTACCCACCACCCGCTACCGTTCCGGCCCATCCAGCGTATTACGAGCGAAACGCCGGAAGGCCGGTACTTACTGGAATTACTCGAGGCGGGAGTCGCCATTTACAGCGGTCACACGGCGTTCGATTCTTCCAGCGGTGGTATCAACGAACGATTTGCCGAGGGGTTGGGCATCGGCAATATCGCGCCGCTGGTGTCAAATGAAGAGATTGATCTCACGGCTGGCGGGGGCCGCTATGGTGAGTTGGACGCCGCGATGACGCTTGCAGAGCTGTCCGATCGAGTTAAGGAATTTCTCTCGATTGACGCAGTCCGTGCAGTTGGCGATCCGCAGCGAGTTGTCCGTCGCATCGCCGTGGGCTGTGGCAGCGGCGGCGAATTTCTCGGCGCGGCCCGCGACGTCAATTGCGAAGCTTTTGTGACTGGCGAGACCAGTTTTCACACCTGCCTCGCAGCCCAGGCACACGGCATGGCGTTACTGTTGACCGGGCATTTTTCCAGCGAGCGTTTCGCAATGGAATGTCTGGCGGATGTGTTGGCCGCAGAATTTCAAGATCTCAAAGTCTGGCCCAGTCAATCGGAAAAAGACCCGCTGCAACTCTTGTAAGGTACACCGAAATGAAACTCAATAAACATACTTTTATTACCGTCGGAATTCTTGTCGGACTGATTGTCGGTTTCGTAATTGGTCAGGTATTTTTCAGTTACACGAGTGCCGATACGCGGGACGCCGCCGCGGATATGTTTAATTTTCTCGGCACGACGTTTTTTATGAACCTACTCAAAATGATCCTGATCCCGCTCGTTGTCTCCAGCGTTATTGTGGGCGTGGCGTCGATCGGTGATCCGTCGTCGCTGGGGCGCGTCGGTGGCCTGACAATACTGTATTACTTTGTGACGATGATGATCGCGGTGGTTCTCGGGCTGACATTGGTCAACACGATCCGACCGGGCGACGGAATCGACGCAAGCGTCATCGAAGAGGGCGAAAAGGCCTACGAAGCCCAGGACGAAGATAAACGCAAATCGATTGCCAAGCGCGGGGAGGAAGGGCTGTGGGGCGCGTTCAAGAACATTTGTCAGCAGTTAATTCCCAGCAACCCGTTTGCCGCTGCCGCTAATGGCCAGGTACTGCCGCTGATCACATTCAGTATTCTGTTGGGGATTTCTCTTACGATTATCGGTGAAAAGGCGAGGCCACTGTCCGAGTTTTTTGAAGCGGTCTTCGCCGCGATTATGAAATTGGTCGATTGGATTTTGTGGCTCGCCCCGATCGGCGTCATGTTTCTTGCGGCATACACGGTTGCCAAAATCGGCGCGGCGGAGTTGCTGGGTCCGCTGCTGCTCTACATGATTACGGTACTAGTAGGCCTAGCGATCCACGGCTTTGTGATTTTGCCGCTGGCCTTGTGGTTGTTCGGCCGCACAAATCCGTATACCTATATGAACCAAATGCGCGAAGCGCTGATGACGGCGTTCGGCACGGATTCTTCGAGCGCTACTCTCCCGGTAACGATGGAAGTAGCGGAAACCAACGGCGGCGTATCTAAGAAGGCGGCCGGATTTGTGCTGCCGCTAGGCGCAACGATCAACATGGATGGTACGGCGCTTTACGAAGCGGTGGCGGTTGTATTTTTGTTCCAATGCTACGGC
>JAYZEI010000171.1:0-2471 GCA_036337375.1 Planctomycetota bacterium
TTTAGCTGGGACAATCCGCCGCTCTCGGCCGAAGCATCGCGGGAAGAGCAGCAAAAATGGCTTGCCAAGCGTAAAGAAGAAACGCTCGGTATCACCAGCTATAGTTCGGTCTATTCGTTTTTGTACATTGAAGATCACGAGGTACGGCACGAAATACTGATCCCGCTGCTGACGTTGGAAGAGAGCGTCTTGATCGCCCGCGACGACGATGACTTTTTAGATATCGCCGAGCAGGACGCTGCGCGGCAGCAGATTGATGCTTATTTTGCGAGCGGGAACCCGATTGAAATTGACGGAGACCGCCCGCGACCGATTGTGCAGCAATGCGATTTCTACGGGCTCGACATTAAGGATTTTGCCAGGCGAACCGAGCGGCGGCGGGTGAGCATGGCCAATGCTCGTGTGGGCATCATTCTTTCCTATCCGACACCGCGGACGCCGGAGACGGTGAAGGTGACCTGGAACCGCTTCAACGACTACGTCTGGGCGGTCAGTATGGTCGTGTATGCGTTCGAGGAGGCCTCCAGAGTGACGCTTTCGCGACTGGGCGGCAACAACGTCTATGCATGGCGGAGTCCCGGTCGGCCCCCAACGCCGGAGCTGGCGCAGGCCCGCTTGCTGCTGCCGCCGACCGCCCGGCAGTCGATCCCCTTGATGACGGTGATTTGCCTGATCGCGGCGCCGTTGGTAGCACTGGCAATGAGGGGATTTGGTGTGCCGCTCCGCAAGTGTCTGATCGCCGCCGCAATCCCGGTTATTGGTGCGGTCATCGCCTGGCCTTATTTTCGCTGGGAGGCCGCAAGCCCGTTTTCCAAAGCAATGGTCGTTTCTGACGATCGCGCGAACGACATCTTTGCGTTGCTGCACGAGAATACTTATCGCGCGTTCGACTTTCGCACCGAGGACGAGGTCTACGACGCGTTGGCGACCAGTATCGACGGCGAACTGTTGAACGATTTGTATCTGCAAATTAACCGTCGCCTGAAGATGGAGGAGCAAGGCGGTGCGGTGTCGCGGATTCGCGATGTGGAGATCTTGGAGGGCACGATTCAGCCGATTACCGTGCCGGAAGCCAAGGACAAACAAGGCTTCCAATATCATTGCCGCTGGAACGTGAGCGGCACGGTTGAACATTGGGGGCACGTTCATGCTCGAACGAATCAGTATCGGGCACTTTTTTCGGTCCAGCCGCGGGCCGAGTTCTGGAAGATAACGAACATCGAGTTTCTTGACGAACAAAGAATTAGTTTTGAGACAAAACCGCGGGGACTGTAACGCGTCGTGGCGGCAGAGCGACCGCGATGCCGAACGGCGGCATTGAGGCCATTTTTTGCAGGAACGTCGTTTTCCGGTTTCGTGCCCCGGTTCTGCAATCCCCAGATTCAACCCGCTATAATGGCGGCGTCTGGTCAGGAGCAAAATGATGTCCCAAGCCGCCGTCGTGAATTATGCCGCCGAGCCGGGTAGCGTCGAGTTGCGAGAAGTGCCCGTCCCGGAGATCGGTGACGAAGACGTGTTGTTCGAAGTTGCCGCCGTCAGTGTGTGCGGCAGCGATTTGCATATGTGGACCGGCCAGCAAAGTTGGCCGATGCGCTATCCTGTCATCCTGGGGCACGAATTCGCGGGTGTCATCAGGCAGGTCGGCCCGCGGGTCCGCGGCTGGCAGGAAGGCGATCGCGTCGTCAGTGAGACGCATGCGGTGGTCGATCCCGACAGCCCGCTGACGAGGGCGGGCCTCTACAACTTGGATCCGGGGCGTTGCGGTTACGGTGCGGTGATCGATGGTGCGATGACGGAGTTGGTCCGTGTGCCGGCCCGGATTCTGCATCGTGTTCCAAGTGAATTGAGTCTCGAAAAGGCGGCTTTGTGCGAGCCCTGTTGCGTTGCTTATAACGCCGTCGTCATGAATGCCGAGATTCGCCCCGGCGACCGCATTGTCGTACTCGGACCGGGGCCGATCGGTATTCTGTGCGCGGCCGTGGCGCGATTGCGAGGCGGCCAGGTGGCCGTGGTCGGACTCGATCGCGATCGGGCTCGGCTGGAAACCGTCAAAGCATACGGTTGTACGCCCATCGTTGGCGACGCGGCCGAGTGGGCTCGCGGCGGCGATGGTTTCGGCGCGGAAGGCGTCATCGATGCGACGGGTGCATCGGCCTCTTTGGAAATCGCGCTGGAACTGGTGCGACCGGCGGGTTGGATCAGCAAGGTTGGCTGGGGGCCCCAGCCTTTGGATTTTAATATCGACCCGCTGGTGCAAAAGAACATCCGCTTGCAGGGCAGTTTTAGCCATAACTGGCCGATCTGGGAGCGGGTGATTTCGTTGCTCGCGTCAGGACAACTTGACATTGATCCGATCATCGGTGGCTGCTGGTCGCTGGACGACTGGCGGAAAGCGTTTGAGACCATGCATGGCGGCGAGATTGTTAAAGCCGTCTTGAAACCGAATTGCGAAAGCACAGATTGATGCGCGA
>JAYZEI010000172.1:0-6028 GCA_036337375.1 Planctomycetota bacterium
TCGTATCGTTCGCTACTCAAGAGCATCAGCCGCCGCGCGGTCGAGTTGCCGATCGCCAGTACGATGGGCGAAGTGGTCACCGACTTGCGAGTTACGCTGATCGAAATTGAAAAGTTTCGGACCCTTTCGGCGGCGCGTCCGGATGATCCGCCGGTTGACGGCCAAATTCTCTACGAACAGTTCGGACTGCATCTGCAGTCGTTCCAACAAACGCTGGATCGTTATCGCAAGCAACTGATCGGTAACGAGTTCAATAGTCCGAGTATCGGTGACAGCCGCAGCGAGCGAGAAACGGTCCGCAAGATTGAAGAAACACTTACCCGCATCGCCGCGGTCAATCGGGACGAAAGGTGGATTCTGGACGAAGAGCAGATCAAACAGTTGGACGGAGAACTGAAAGCCCTGCAGGCGAGGGCGTCGGAACTGCCGAGTTACCTACACGGACGCATGAGAAACCTGGCCGTCGAAGCGCGTCTAAAATATCGGACGCTGATCTCGATAACGTTGACGATACTGGTGGCGGCCGCGGTTCTGTTTTTCTTTTCCTGGCACACATTCTACGCCTGGATATTCCGACCGCTGCGGGTACTGGTGAGCGGCTCGCGCCGTGTGGCCGGAGGCGACTTTGATCATCGCATCACGCTGGGCACCGATGACGAAATAGCTCAGCTTGGCGACGCTATGAACGAGATGACTTCGCGGTTCCAGGACATTCGCGACGATCTGGATCGGCAAGTTCGCGAGCGGACTATGCAAATGGTCCGCAGCAGTCAGCTCGCTAGTGTCGGGTTTTTGTCGGCCGGCGTCGCGCACGAAATCAACAACCCGATGGCGTCGGTCGCGATGGCCGCCGAGTCGCTGGAACGGCGGCTGGAAGAAGGTTCGATTGTCGACAGCGATCGGGAAGGCGGCGCCGCCAAATACTTGCGGATGATCCAGAACGAAGCTTTCCGCTGTAAGCGGATTACCGATCAGCTGCTCGACTTTTCGCGAACCGGCGAAGACGAGCGCCGGAATACCGATCTGCGCGAGTTGATTCAGGGTGTGATTGAAATGGTCAGCCATCTGGGCAAGAAAAAGAACAAGCGGCTAGAACTGGCGCCGTGTAAAAGCGTCATGGCCAAAATTAACTCGCAAGAGATCAAGCAAGTCGTGTTGAACCTCGTCACGAACGCGCTGGAGTCTGTCGAGCCAAACGGCAAGGTAACCATCGAATTGGGGATTTGCGACGACCAAGCCGAGTTCGTGGTGATCGACGATGGCTGTGGCATGACCGGCGAGGTGCGACAAAATCTGTTCGAACCATTTTTTACTAGGCGACCAACGGGGCAGGGCACCGGACTGGGATTGTCGATTGTCAACCGAATTGTTTGCGATCATGACGGGCACATCGAAGCGTACAGCGAAGGTCCGGGACGGGGGTCAAAATTTAGAGTGACGTTGCCGCTCGCGGGCCTCCGTGGCGAGCGATTCGAAATGGAGCAGGATGTTGCCAAAGCTAAAGCTGCATAGCGCCGAGCCCAAGAACGGGCAGCAGAGCGAAAGATAAGGAGATCGATCATCGCTAGCCAACCGAACAAAGGACTTCGCATTCTGTTTGCGGATGACGAAAGATATCTACAGGAGTTGATGAGCAACGAATTGCCGCGGCTCGGTCACGAGGTGACCGTTTGTCCTGACGGCTTGACGGCGGCCGCCGCTCTCGAGGTCAACACCTATGACTGCATTCTTGTTGATCTGGATATGCCGGGTTTGAACGGAATTGAAGTGATCAGCAAATGTAAGGAACTTTCGTCGGACACCGATGCGATTGTATTGACCGGTAAATCATCGCTGGAGTCGGCTGTCGCCGCGCTGCGGCAGGGAGCCTTTGACTATCTGACCAAGCCCTGCAAGCTGGTCGAGTTGGAAACACTACTGAACCGCATTGTCGAAAAGAAGGCGCTGAAAAACGAGAACGAAGGGTTAAAGCGCGAAATGCGTCGGCTGGTGGGGACGTCGGAGCTTGTCGGCGCCGGCGAGAACATGCGGCAGGTCCGGGAATTGATTGCAAAAGTAGCGCCGACCAATTCGACCGTGCTGGTGCTTGGTGAAACCGGAACGGGAAAGGAACTTGTGGCCCGCGCGCTGCACACGCAGAGCCTCCGCGGTGAAAAACCGTTCGTGGCCATCAACTGCGGTGCGTTGCCGGAAAGCTTGATCGAAAGCGAATTGTTCGGACATCGCAAGGGAGCATTCACCGGCGCGGACGACCACCGCAAGGGTCTCTTCGAAGTGGCCGACGGCGGTACGTTGTTTCTCGACGAAATTGGGGAGTTGCCCAGGGCAATGCAGGCGAAACTGCTGCGTTTTCTCGAAAGTGGCGAAATTCGTCGTGTTGGCGACAACGAATCGATGATCGTCGACGTTCGCGTCCTCTGCGCCACGCATCGAAATCTCATCGAAATGGTCGAGGACGGCGACTTCCGAGAGGACCTGGTGTTTCGCATTAACACTTTTGAGATTCGTTTGCCAACATTGCGCGAGCGGTTGGAAGACCTGCCGGAATTGTGCGAACACCTGCTGCACCGCTTTCGCAAATCGGCTGCGGCCGACAGCGGATTCTCAGGTGGCGTATTGGAGACACTTCGCACCCACACGTGGCCGGGGAACGTCCGCGAGCTGGCGAACGTCATCGAACATGCTTCGATTCTCTGCAGCCGGGGTCCGATTCTTAATGAACACCTGCCGGTCAATTTTGAATCGCGGCGACTGCGTGCGCCGCAACTGTCCGTCATCGGTCCGATGACACTGCGCGAGCTGGAAATGCAGGCGATCGAGCAGACGCTCGGCCGCCACGCCGGCAACAAGCCCGATGCCGCTAAAGAACTCGGCATCAGTTTGAAGACGCTCTACAACAAGCTGAACCAAGCGGTGTTAAAAGAGTCCGCGTAGCGCCGAGGTTCAGGCGACAACCGCCCTCACGACGCCGACCACTACGCCTAAAACGCGTGCGTCTTTGACGAAAATAGGCTTCATCGAAGGGTTCGCCGGCTGGAGGCGAATACGGTTTGCTTCGGGGAACCAACGCTTTAGTGTGGCCTCGCCGCTGTCGGTGATCGCGACCACCATTTGCCCCTTCCTCGCGGTCTGCTGCCGCTTGATGACAACGTAATCGCCATCCATGACGCCGTCGCCGATCATCGAATCGCCGCGGACGCGCAAGGCGGCACAATCGCGGCGATTAAAGATGCCGTCGAAGTCGATTCGTTCGTCCTGTTCAATCGCCTCGTGCAGCACCCCGGCCGCGATTTCGCCGATCAGCGGCAATCCGCGGTCGTCCTCGGCGGCCGTCAACCGTATTGCCCGCGACATGTTTTTGGCACGCGAGATCACTCCCTTTCTTTCCAGCGCTTTGAGGTGGCACATCACGCCGTTTGGCGAGCGGATGTCGAAATGATCGCCAATTTCACGCACGGTGGGTCCGTATCCGCGCGATTGGATTTTCTCGCGAATGAACTCGTAAACTCGCCGCTGCTTTTTAGTTAGATCTTCCATCGGCGCCGATTATCGCCCCAAAGTACGACCAGGACCCTACATCTGTTCAAATATACACTATCGGTCGGAAGAACGGCAACAAGTTGTGACTGCAGATGCTCCGGATCGGGGGCCTGGAAAGGCCCGGATATTTGCAAACACCCGCCGACGGGGTTCCCGGCCAGCAGGCGCGGTGAAATATCGGCAATGGCCGCTGTGCCCCGCCGTATAATTAGCGACTAGCTTGACGCTGCCGACACCATCGCATCAGAATGGCGATCGGTGGCGGTCGCCGCCAAGAAGTATTTAAGAAGAATTTAAATCGATTCCGTTGCCACGGCGAACAGGTGGGAATGATCCCGCTCTACGAAGGAGAAATCAGATGCTTAAAAAACTGATGGTTGTGATGTCGGCTGCTTTGATAATCTTCTCTGCCGGTGTTGTGCCGGTCGTCGCACAGACGACTGCCGGCGATGCTACGAAAATAAACTTCGCATCGATCAAGATTTCGGGGTCATTTCCGGAAACCTCATCGCAGATCGGTTTGTTCGGCGAACTTGGCTCGGACTTGCGGAAGATGATCGAACGGCTTGACAAAGCCGCTAGCGGAGATGACGTCTCGGGAGTCATTCTGCAGATTCGCAGTCCGGTTATCGGCCGCGGAAAACTCCACGAACTGCGTGCCGCCATCCACCGCGTTCGCAAGAGCGGCAAGAAGGTGTACGCCGATCTTGAATCGGCCACCGCAGCTGATTATCTGATCGCCACCGCGTGCGACGAAATCGTGATGCCGCCCGGCGGCATGCTGCTGGTAACGGGCGTCCGGGCCGAAGTAATGTTTTATCAGAAGCTGCTTGAGAAACTTGACATCAAAGCCGACTTCATTCAAATGGGCGACTTCAAGGGCGCCGCCGAACCGTACATGCGTTCCGAGATGAGCCCCGAGTTGCGCAAGCAGTACGAATCGTTGGTCGGCGATCTGTACGATCAGCTTGTCACGACCATTTCCGAAAGCCGCGGCATTGAGCCGGACAAAGTCAAAGCGCTGATCGACCGGGGCTTGTTCACGGCCGCCGACGCAAAAGCGGCGAAGCTTATTGATCGAGTGAGTTATGAGGACGACCTCAAAAAGGCCATTCTCAAGGATCGCAAGGCCCAGACGTTGGCGGTGATCCGCAACTACGGCAAGAAAAAACTGGATACCGACTTTTCGGGTTTCACCGGCATGATCAGGCTGCTGAACATGATGATGGGGATAGACTCCCAGGTGGTTCGCAGCCGCAATGACAAAATCGCCATCGTTTATGCTGTCGGGGCAATCTTCACCGGCGAAAGCCAAATGGACTTACTGGGCAGCAGCGTCTTGGGCTCCGATACGGTCGTTAAAGCGCTGCGAAAAGCGAATAAGGATCCTAAAGTCAAAGCCATCGTACTCCGCGTCGACAGTCCCGGCGGGTCGGCGGTTGCCAGCGACCAAATCTGGCGCGAAGTCGTGACCATCAAGAAGCCGGTCATCGCCAGCATGGGCGACGTGGCGGCCAGCGGCGGCTATTACATTTCGATGGGCGCCGACAAGATTTTTGTCGAGCCGGGTACCATCACCGGTTCGATCGGCGTGGTCGGCGGCAAATTGGCAATTGGTGGGCTGCTTGAAAAGGTCGGCATCACGACCGACGTTGTTAGCATCGGCAAAAACAACGGCATCTTTTCCACCGATTCCCCGTTCACGCCAAGCGAACGCGAAGCCATTACAAAGCTGATGGAAGAAACGTACGAGCAGTTCACGACCAAGGTTGCGGAAGGGCGAAAGATGGATCTGGAAAAGGTCCACGACTTGGCACAGGGAAAAATTTACACCGGTCGACAGGCGATTAAAAACGGCTTGGCGGACGAATTGGGAACGCTCCGCGACGCGGTTGCGGCTGCCAAACAGGCGGCCGGATTTGGTGCCGGGCAAAAAGTCGATATAGAAATCTTACCGAAACCGATGAGCTTGTTCGAGCAAATGCTCGGCGGACCAATGATCGAATCGAGGTTGCTGGACGCGCAAGTTAAAAAGATCATCCCCGAAGCCGTCGGCGGGCTACGGCAAGTCCAAATGCTGCGGCGGTTGTTTACCCGGCCTGTCAACCTGGTTCTGCCATACCAGATTCAGATCAAGTGACGGCCGGTCGAAGGTGAGGTGTTGGCGGAGCCGTGTGGTTCGAGGTCGGTCGGGATGGCATCCGCCGTTCGTTTTGCATGCGGTGAGTGTCGGGTAGTCTTTGTACGTTCGGCCTTTGTACGTTCGGCACGTCACTCGACCCAACTGCCGCCATTTGGATAGAATGGAGTCATGGCTGGAAATTCATTTGGGCAGGCGTTTCGCATCACCACCGCAGGCGAGAGTCACGGGCCGGGTAACGTCGTCATTATCGACGGCGTTCCGCCGGGGCTGCCGCTGACCGTTGAAGATTTGATGGTCGATTTGAATCGCCGCCGGCCGGGCCAGAGCAAAATTGTCACTCAGCGG
>JAYZEI010000173.1:0-6441 GCA_036337375.1 Planctomycetota bacterium
GCCGTCCCGCTCTCCGATTTGTACGTCCCGATGCTGCAGGATCAGCCGCGTTTCGCACAGCGCGCCGAGCACCGCCTCGCCGATTGCGCGGGCGAGCGAACCGCTGGACCACGCCTCGGCAACGCCCTGAAAAGGCGGGAAACCGCCGCTGCCGCCCATCGAAACCTCGAGCGTTTTGATTGGCTCGGGATGATACGGTTCGCCGATCCGCCACAGCGCGCGGGCTTGGGATCGCTTCGCCACGCGGGCGAGCATGTCGCTATTGAGTGCCGCGGCGGAGCCCTCGACGCCCTCCGGCTTTAGCTCGGTGAACGCCGCGTGCACGTGGCCTACGCCCTTTTCGATCGCCCCGTCGTCGGTGACGCCAAAGATCGTTTTGTGCTTGCGGCAGAAGCGGGTGTAGTCATCGAGCCCCTTGGCGAACTCGGGGGCGACGCAGACGACGTCCCAGTTGTCGGCCAGCTTTTTGGGCCGCTTGGGGTCGAGCCGAATCGAGCGGCCGCGGAGTTGGTTGACCGACATCGATGTCGTTACCGTCGTCAGATCGATCAGCACGTTGATCCGGTTGGCGTCCCAGCCCTCGCCCAGCAGGCCACGGGTGCCGACCAAGCACTTCGTCAGTCCGCGCTGGAACAACTCGGTGATCAGCCGGACGTAAATCCGCGGCGACCAGTCGCCGCCCCGACCAATCAGCAACTTGAACCCATCGCGTTCCAGGAATTCAAGTCCGACATCGTGATGTTGTTCGCCGAGCCACTCGTTTGCGGCGACGAGGAATTTGTCGGCGACGTCGTTATCGACGAGCACGCTGGAACCGGTGACGAGGACGGGATCGAGCAGGTCGGTCTGGCGGTCGCCTAGCAGCGTCTTGAAGGCGGCCACGGCGCCTCCCGCTTCGTCGTCGAGCAGGTGGCTGATTTCGGCGGTGACCGCGGAGGTCTTCTCGTA
The DNA here is from genome assembly GCA_036337375.1 of Planctomycetota bacterium. GTDB lineage: Bacteria > Planctomycetota > Planctomycetia > Pirellulales > UBA7805 > JAYZEI01. The sequence goes on from JAYZEI010000173.1 coordinate 949, forward strand.
GTCGGTGACGACGACCGCGCGGATCGACTCTCCCAGCACGCGCCGCTCCTCGGCGAGGATCGTCCGCAGCGCGGCGGCCTTGCCGAGCGAGTACGCCATCACGCGACCGGCCGGCGAAGCGCACGCTTGCCTGCCGGTCTCGGTCACCTGTACGCCGAGTGATCTCAGCCCGCGAATCGCCCGTTCGGCCAGTTCGTGATCGCGGGGTTCGTCGGAACGCCGCAGGCGATGGCGGATATAGCGGTCGAGCACCGTGCTGAGCAATTCGAGATCGGGTGATTCGTCGGGTCCCGGCGAGCCGTCCAGCGGCGGTACACCGGCCGGTAGCGGAATTTTCCGGTGCGTCAGAAAAGCTCGCGCCGCCCAGGCGAAAGCCCCGTCGCGCCGCTCGAAGTCCTGCCAGTCTCCGGCAACGGTCGCGCCGAGCCGTCGCTCGGCGCGCACGCGCGACACCCACGCCGGCAGCGGTTCGGTGCCGGCAAGCCGGCAGAATTCCTCGACCACCGCGTGCAACTGGTCGTCGACGTCGGCGATGAACCGCAATTCGTCGGCGGTCGGTCGCACGAAATAGGCAAGATCCTGATAGGGTGCGAGGTAGCCGTCCTTGACGACTGCCGGGACCGGCACGTCGAAATCGACAGGACCGAAGAACGTCTTATAGCGTTCGATATCCTCGGATGTCTTGCCTTTCGGATCCGGTGGCGTGGCGGTCAGCCCGACGATGATCGGTTCGCCGAGCAGTTCGTGAGCGTCGGCCAGCACGCGGCCCCAGTGACCCATCAGGTGATGGCACTCGTCGAGAATGACCAGTCCGACATTGGCGTCGCGGATGCGCTCGAGTGTCGCGCGGGACGATCCATGGAGCATGGCAAGCGATTCGCCCTCGAGCGCCGCCTCGTCGCGAACCTTTTTGCGGTACGTCGCTAGGCGGTCATTGAAATAGTCGGAATTGTTCCGCGCAAGGTCGTCGATCCATTCTTCCGCTTCGTGCGGATTGGCCGCCTGTTCCTTTTCGATCAGCCGCTCGATCCAGAGCCGCCGCGCGGCCATGTCGAGATTTTCGCCCCCACGCCGCGGAAGTGTGACCGACTGATACGTCAGCGATGTCAGCAAACGGGGCTCCTCTGGGTCGTTACTGATCAGTGTTGAGAGCGGCGGCGGATTGTCGCCGTCGAGCCCGAACAGGTCGCCCTGCGCGGCCCATTGCATTTGAATGGCGGTGTTCGGCGAGAGCACCAGCGCCGGCGTGCGGACGCATTCCGCCCAGAGAAACAACCCGAGGACCGTTTTGCCCGATCCCGGCGGCGCGACAATGTGCAATCGCCGTTCGCCACCGGCCAACTGACGTCGAGCGATTTCGACGACTTTCCGCTGCGACGGCCGCAACTGACCGAGAAAGCGAATTGTCGGAAACGCAGTTGCGTCCGGTCGATCTGGCGTGGATGGGTCACTTGTCATGTGAACTGGTTTTACGACTGGATCGTGAATCGGTAAGCAGCGGCTTCATCCTAGCAGAAGCCTCACGTACGATCGATTTTCTAGGGCGCGAGATTTTCCCGCCGGTTTCGTCCCGCCAATCGGCGAAGCCCGAGGCAGCTAGGTATGTCCGAGCGATCGTTGACGACAATGGTGGTCGCGGCCGCTCTCGTATTGGTAGTGAATCACCGCCGCCGGTTCGCTTGTTTTGTCACGAGAGAATTTCCATGGGAAGTTCGCTTCTAGCGGAATAATGTCCCGCATTGCGATCGTCGCGCCTCGAACGGGCGGTCTCGGTTCGAGCAATGCGGATAGGTTCTGGCCCCCGGGATCAACGGCCGCTGGTTTTTTGTTAGCCGCTAGCACCGCTGTCCCCGTTCTGTTAATCCGGAAGGAAATTTTAGGGGCTGTGTTCTTTCGTTTGCCATTAATTTGAGATTCGCTGCAGTCGCCGCGCTTTGCGTGCCGAGAATGTCCACGCCTGTTCCACTTCCTTATTGTTGGGGTTGCCGTGGCATTCCACTCGATTTCACGATCGTCTCTGCTTTTGATGTTGCTGCTGGTCCCGTGCGGTTGTGGCAAGACTAAGAGTCGGATTGCGAGAGAGCATTTATTAATATCCGACGCGGTCGATCAGGCGGTGGGCAGTATCTGCTTCGATCCGCTGGCTGGTAGCAAAGTCTTCCTGGATACGCAATTCCTTAAGAACATTAAGGGTCAGGGCTTTATCAACGCGGATTACATTGTCAGTTCCATTCGTCAGCAAATGGTCGCCGCTGACTGCCGATTGGTAGATAGCCGAGACGCCGCAGAAGTCATTGCCGAAGCTCGGATCGGGACGCTCGGGACCAACGGCGACGAAATCGTGTACGGCATTCCTGCAACCAATGCCCTCTCCCACGCCGCCGCGATGCTGCCAACTGCGCCTTCGCTGCCGAGGACCCCCGAGATTTCGCTGGCCCGTAAAGATGCCCACTCCGGAGTGGCCAAGATCGCAGTCTTTGCCTACCACCGTGAGACGCGGGCGCCAGTCTGGCAGTCGGGAATCGCAACCTCAAAGAGTACGGCGCAAGACATCTGGATACTCGGCGCTGGCCCATTCCGGCAAGGCACACTTTACGAAAAAACCACCTTTCCCGGCGGCGGGGTGCTACCGCATACGAATTTTGACGAGAGTCTACCGCAGCGGTCTGCGGTTGCTTTGGACCAGGAGCACGATTTCAACAAAGCGAAAGAAAAGCCGGCCGAAGAAAATAAGGTGCAACTGGCGAACTTCGAGGAAGACGAATCGGCCGAATCAGTCGCCGAGAACGAGAAGTCAGGAGAGCCGTCGAAGGAAGAGAAGTCGCAGCAGGCAGAAGAGCCGTCGAAGGAAGAGAAGTCGCCTAAGGCAGAAGAGTCGCCTAAGAAAGAAGAGCCGCTGAAGGAAGTGAAGTCGTCGAAGGCAGACGAACCACCAAAGGCAGACGAGCCACCAAAGGCAGACGAGCCGCCGAAGGCAGATGAGCCGCCGAAGAAAATTGAGGCCACGGAGGCGGACCCCATAGTGCCAGCGGCCCCGGCCGTCAAAAAATCGCCGTAGCTACTCATCGGCAGCCTCGGTCTCCACGGCCAGGATGCGGAAGGTGCTCTCTTCGATCTAAGGTTGTTCAGGCGGAAATCGTGACAGCCAGGTCCGTGTCCAGGTCGCCAACATCGGCAACAACGGCGCCGAATTCCCCGCGGCAGGGGAGTATAAATGGTCGTTGTCTCGGTTGCCCGCAAACGAGCGGCCTATTCTTCAGCGGCTTAAACTCGGGGTGCTGTGGACCGACGTGGTCATTTGGTGAACCGATCTGGACATCCGGTGTTCGGGGCATGCGGTCGTGAACGAGTGCGTCGCAATTGCCGCGACGGCGAGGTTGCCCGGCGGAAGCGGGGTAAAAGTGTAACCAACGGGCTCGATTCTGTGTAGAATCTTAGGCGAACCGTCTTTTTATTCAGCTTTACCTCCGCATTTTTGAAGGCTCAGGAATACCCATGTCAAAATCAATTATCGCCCGCACAATTCGTCACATTTCTTTCGCGATTGTTTGCCTGGGTTTGGTCGCATCGCCAGCCCGCTCCGAGCGGGCATCAGCACCGCAGTTACTGCCAGAAAACACGCTTGCCTATCTGCGAATTGCCGATGGTCCGGATTTGGTCAAACGGTTCAAAGACACCTCAATCGGCCGTCTGGGGACCGACGAACAGATTCGTCCGCTGCTTACGCAGCTTTACGGATCGGTTGCCGAAGCATTTGCCAATGTCGAAGATCAGGTTGGATCGTCGCTGGACGAACTCCTCAGTCTGCCGCAAGGCGAAATTGTTATTGGCCTCGTCGGGTTCGAGACGAAGCGTCCCAGCTTGGTCGTGTTGATGGATGTGGGCGAAGGGATCGAGACGGTGAACGGCCTCGTCGAACGTGCTCGGGAAGCGGCTGAAAACGATGGTGCAAAAATTGCGACCGAAGACGTGGACGGCGTCGAACTCATCATCGCTCAGCCGCAAGGCGACCGGGCGGACGAACCGCCTGCCGTGCTGTTCATCAAAGAGCAGACCGTGGTGTTGACGACCGACCTCGAGTTCTCTCAATCGCTGCTGACGCGATGGGGCGGTGTCAAAGAAGAATGTCTCGCTAAGAACAAAAAATTCGGCGCAATCATGACACGATGTGCCGGAAAGAAAGACGACGCTCCGCAAATCACCTGGTTTGTCGATCCAATTGAACTGGCGCGCAACTTGGTCCGCGGCAATCTCACGGCCGCAGCCGGATTTGCGTTTCTGCCGACGATTGGATTGGACGGACTAACTGGAATCGGCGGCAGTGTGACGCTGGCCAGCGAATCGTATGATTCCGTTACTCATTTCCACCTGTTGCTGGAAAACCCGCGGACCGGCGTACTCGACATGATTGCGTTGAAGGGCGGAAAAATGAAGCCCGAAAGCTGGGTTCCCACCGATGTCGCCAGCTACCTCACGCTGCATTGGGATCTGGAAAAAACGTACAACGGCACCGCTGAACTCGTCGATAGTTTCCGGGGCGAAGGTTCGTTTTCGGCGATGGTCAAGCAGCGGGTTTCGGACAACATCGACATCGATTTTGAGGAAGAAATCGTGCCCGCCCTAGCTGGTCGCATTAGCCATACGATGTGGTACGAGCGGCCGATTCGCATCGGAGCAGAAACCCGTGCGATTGGATTCGAACTGAATGACGCCACCGAGTTTTCCGGGACCATGCAGAAGGCGATTGATCGGTTTAGCGAACGGTTTACCGAGAAGAATCACGGCGGCATCAAATTTCATCAGTTCACTATTCCCGGGCGCCAGAACGATGGCGATGGCGATGACGACGACGATGACGACAACGGCGACAATGAGGTGAACCAGAGGCGGAGGCCGCAACCGTGCGTTGCCGTTGTTGGGAGCTATCTTATTTTCACGGATCGTCCGACATCCATGGAGAAAGTGATCAATGCATACAGTGGAGCGTCAGAATCACTCGGATCGCAGCTCGACTACAAAGTGATCGCCGCCAAAGCTCGTCGATTGGTCGGTGGCCGCGAACCTTCGATGATCACTTTTGATCGGCCCGAGGAACGGCTACGCGCGTTGTACGATTTGCTGACTGCCGAATCGACGCTCGATTGGCTCGCCGAGCAGTCAGACAACCCCGCAGTCCGCGCCGTAAACGAGGCGCTGACCGACAACCCGCTGCCGGCATTTTCCGTCATTTCCAGGTACCTGGCGCCGGGCGGCGGTATTCTAACCAACGAAGAGACCGGTGTTCACTACGTCAACTTTGTTCTGCGCCGCAACGGCGAGTCGGAAAAACCGTAGCGGCCCGGGACACGTATCCTGGCGGGAACGATTCTTGCCACAGCCGGTGCTGGAAACTACCCTTAGGGACTTGGATTAACCTTGTTTGCCGAGGGGCTCTTCATGTTGAACTCGCGCTTATGGTGTTGGTGTTTTGCCGCGGTCCTTGGTTTGATCGTT
>JAYZEI010000174.1:0-2276 GCA_036337375.1 Planctomycetota bacterium
AGAATCGAGTACTTTGTGCCCTCGGGCAGCAGCAGAATCCGCCCAATAATTTGTTCGCGTGTCTGCGCGGTGATTGGCCGATCGCACGTCGGGCAATGCCCTTCACCCACCCGCGCGTAGAGAACCCGCAGGTAGTCGTAAATTTCGGTTATCGTACCGACCGTCGACCGCGGATTGCGGCCCGCCGTTTTTTGCGAAATGGAAATCGTCGGGCTGAGCCCCTCGATTGAATCGACTTCCGGCTTCGGCATCTGACCGAGAAACTGCCTGGCAAAACTCGACAAACTTTCGACGTAGCGGCGCTGGCCTTCGGCATAAATCGTGTCGAAGGCGAGTGAACTTTTTCCCGAACCGGAGACGCCCGTCAAGCAGATTAATTGATTGCGGGGCAGGACGAGATCGACCGAGCAGAGATTGTGCTCGCGAGCACCCTTGATGACAAGATCTGAGGCAGGCATGGCGAGCGGCGGGCGAGATGCAAATCAACGCAGGCTAGACGGCCAATCCGTTTTGCCGTGAACAAGAATTGTAGTGGCACCGCCGCGGGAATCAATTCCCAGTCGATCGTTCCGAGACCGGAAAAGCAAACCGGGCACTTCGTGCCCCCTGCGGAATCACGAAGTGCCCCGGCAACTGCTTGCAACTTACTCGAACTTGAACGACTTTTTCGCCGCCTGAGATCGAACCGTATCGACAATCGCTTGGTCGAGCGTATTGTCGCCCTTATCGGCCAGTTTCTTCATCTCGGCCGCGACAAAAGCAGACCGGGTCTTAACCAGTTCCTGCATCTGCTTCTTGATCGCCTCACGTTCTTTGACCTTCTTCTCAATATGGGCTTTACGGTCTTCGAGAGACATCTTTCGCATGAACTCAGGCAGATCCTCCTCTTTGAGTTCCTCGATCTTGACGACGCCCTTGGTCCAGGCGTCGCACAAATCCCAACCCGCGTTACTGTAAAATTTGGAGGCCTTGGTTTGCGCCCGCTGCGCAGCGACCGCCTGGCTGGCGTCGGCGGCGTTGGCATCCTGATCGGTCTGGCGAGTCAGTACTTCTTTTCGCTTTTTGGCCGAGCCGTAGGCAAGGTAAGTCGTGTTCAGTTTCGCGCTGAGGGCGGCCAACTCTTTGTCCTGCGGCGCGGCGATATTTTGCACGACCTGGTTGTGATTGATATTCATAAAACTGCCGTCGGCCAATTTCGAGCCGTCCAACCACATGCTGCTCACGCCGACGTTCTCGGCGCCACAGTGGATCGTGTTGATCGTGATACCTTTTTCGATCGCCGCTTTACAAGCTGTACGGTAGTCGACCGGACCCTGTGTGAACGGTTCATTGCCCGCGATAAAAATACATTTCAGGTCGCGATTTGAAGGGCTCCACTTCAGCTCGGAGACGGCTCGGTCGATCACCATACCGCAATATTCGTCGCCACCGTTGGTCGTTAGTTTAAAGAGTTCTTCAGAGACCTTGTCCAGGTCGTCTGACAGCGGCACGATGTTGCGGATGAACCCGCCCTTCGCGCCGAGCGGCGCGTGCCCGTATTCATAAAGCGCCACCTCGAAGTACGGAGATTTGCCGTCGCGCTCGGCGGTGGCAAATTCGTTAACGATCCGCCAAAGCTGCGTACGCGCCTGATTGATCAGGCCGCTCATACTGCCGCTGGTGTCGAGTAAAATCGCCATCTGGATGCGGGGAACGGAGGCATTCGGCACCGGGGCCCGGACTTCAACCGCTGAGGCGTCCGACGACGGCTTCATTTCAGCGCAGGCCGGCGCGGCCGCGGTGACCAGTAGCGAACTTGCCGCCAGCGAAGCACATACGCCGAATTTAAGTCTTTTCGAGAGCATTTTAGTTTCTCCAATTCTTGGGGGATCGATTCGTCTGCGGGCCAGTTCCCACACCTATGATACGCCCAAACGAGTCCGTTACCTGTAACGGTTTGGTAACGAATGGAAACGCTGCCGCGGCGGCAAAGTTCTACACCTTCACGTGTTTCCAGCCGCCGTGGCGAAAGCGAAAGATCACCATCAGGCAGCGGAGGGACAGATCGATAGCTGCCGCATACCAAGCGCCGGCGACCCCCCACTCGAAATAACGGATAAGCAGGTACGAGACGGGAATCCGGATCAGCAACATGCCTACCAAACTGATTATCATTGGCCAGCGGGTGTCGCCCGCTCCGCGCATTGCACCGGACAGGATCATCACCAATCCCAACGGCATCATTGAAATCGCCGAAATCATCAGCAGCTTTGCCGCCACAGCGGCAATGTCCATCT
>JAYZEI010000175.1:0-14797 GCA_036337375.1 Planctomycetota bacterium
GTACTATTACTAGTGACACATCACTCATCTCCTCTCCAGCATAAAGGAGTATGCAATGCTTGTTCTCAGCAGGAAGACACAGCAGTCGATTCGCATTGGCGAGTCGATCACCGTTACCGTCGTCCGCATCAAGGGCAACACGGTACGCATTGGCATCGACGCGCCGGAGAGCATTAAGATCGTCCGCGCCGAGTTGCCCGACTTTTCGTCGTCGAAAGTTGAGGTACCGGAAGCGGAAGCCGAGGCCGGTGAACCGTACGTAGTCGGCCCCTTCCGACTTCGAGCCGTCGGCCAGGGCGAAGCGATCGGCGAGAATCCACGGCTGCCGGACCCCGAAAACCTCCGCGCGAGTTCGTCCTTCGCCGCGGTGCGGCCCCGGTAGCGGTAGTGAGTTCGCCGTGGTTGGATTCGCAAGAATTTGGCCAAGCCGCCAAGCATCCGAATTTCGGGGAGTTGCAAGCGGAGTTCTCGCGAATTTAGCTACGGCCCGCGAGGCGGTGAAAGGCCGAGGGGGATTTGCCGCGAGAGCGCTTTTAGGTGCTCCAGCAGAATCCGCCGCACTTCGAGTACCGTCAGTGGATGGCGGTGCGTCATGCGGTGCTCCGCGTTGACGGTCAACTCGGAGACGGCATCGGCCGATCTGGCGCTGGCGCCGGAGACTACCGTGTCGCCGGTGCTGGACTCGTTCCCCAGCCAGTCCGTTTCCGTGACCTGGCCAATCACGTTGTGATAGGTGACCCATGGCGCGCGTTCGGCTGCGGTCAACGCTTGGAGTGTCGGCGACCCCGGCGCGAGCATTTCGATGCTCGTCCGCGTCAGCCGGCTGCCGTCTTCGCCGAACACGTTGGGATTCTGAAAATTGAGTTGTTCGGCCAGCTTCGCAAAGACCGGTGGTGGCGAGATCAGTCGGCGGCCCAGCCATTGTGTTGCCGAGTTCGAACGGGAACTCCCCTGATGCGGCGTCGCGATCGTAATCACACGGTGAATGGATGGGCTGGCACGGAAGAAATAGGTGCTGTGCAAACGATAGAGGGACTCGGCATCGCCCTTGACCGCATCGAAGGGCTTTTCGGTTAGCCCGTTCCAAAAATGACCGCTGCTGTTGATCGTCTGTAATTTGGCGATCAGGCCGCCCATGCTGTGGCCGACCAGCACCATTTGGTCGAGCGCCGGTTCGTGGTGATGTGGGTCGAGGAGTTTGCGGATTTCGACTAATTCCTCGCGCAAAGTCGCCGCGCTGTAAATGAAGGGCTGTCCGGTCGGGTAAAAGAAAAACCAAAACTGGTAGCGTCGGGCGATTTCCGGAACGCTACGCAGGTCGTTGAACATTTCCATCCACTTGATGGGGGTTGACCACAACCCGTGAACCAGCAGCACCGGGATTTTTCCGGGCTGGTACGGTTCGAGCATGTAAAGGCCGCTACGGTCCGACGTCTGGCCCGGATACAAGAATCCGCTGGTGGCCGCATGGACGTCTGTGTATTCGAGCTTGTCCAGAAAATAAGCCAGCGGCGTTGTCGTGTCGCTTTCCAGGGGCACCCGGTATCCAGCGAGTGACACCGTTGGCGTCGTTAGCGGATCGTGCAATTCGAGAACCGCATTGAGTTTGGAAGATTTTTCCTGCTTGGCGCCGTCGGATTGTGGAACCAGCCGGAGGATGGCCGTCATCGGCACGGCCAGCTTTGGCGGATAGTGCTTTTCCAGTTTGGCTCCGTCGGTGCGCTCCTTGCGGACGGCGATGATCGGCACTCCCAGCCCGAATTGGCGGTAGTGATTCGGCAATCCTCCGGTGCGAAAGTCGGAAACAAACTCGTATCTGTCAAACTCATGATCGCGCAAGTGTTCGCAGCGTGAGACAATGCCGAAACTCAGCGAATGACGGCCGACCTGACATTCATGTTGGATGCCTGTTCGAAAGCCTCCGTGGCGATTGACGATGCGCAGGGCGCGGTCCAGCGAGTTGTTGTATAGGTCGCAAGCGCCGCGGAATTGTGGATCGTATGGATTGCGGCTGGCCTGATTTTTTTCGTCAAACAGGTACATGTAGGCATGTGCCACAGACGTGGCGTAAAGATCGAAGGCCTTTTTTTCGTCAAGCTGTTCAATCCTCGCGGCAGCAGCGTGCGCCATGTCGGCGTAGGCGTAGGCCTTGTCCGACGACATTTCGATTTGCAGCGCATCGTCTAGCGATGCCAGCATGATCTGGGGTTGCTGTACAACATTGCGCGGCAGGTTATATCGCCTCAGTAGTTGCTGGGTGCGGCGACTCGGTTCGGGGAATGTGTGTGCCGTCCAGGGCAAGTAGGATCCGGCAGGCCGATAAGGGTCTTCGCGTCTCTGAATCCACTCAGGGCTGCGGCAACCGGCGGATGCTAGCAAGGTGGCGCAGATGATGAACAAATATCGCATGTCAAAGGCCGCTGCAGCTATTGGGCACACCTGATGGGCGATTAGATAGACAATACCCCGATGCGTTAATAGTGCCCGCGTCCGCTCCAGTCAATTCAATCTAGCGACCTTGTGACGTGTAGATTACTTGGCCCATAATATCCGCGCGCTATCTGTAGCCATGCTGCTGCAGTTCAGAGTTTACGCCTAGAGCCAGCGAGTCGTTCAAATGGCGAAAGAATTAGCCGACGAAACGAGCCGTCCGCCGGTTGCAGATATCGATTTTGACTCGTTGCCGCGGTTAATGCGGGATCGATCGTTCCACGCTGTGGTCGTCACCCAACTGTTGGGCGCATTCAATGACAGCGTGTTCAAGCAAATCGTGCTGCTGCTATGTGTGACCGTTGTGGTCTCGCCGGGCTCGAAGCCGTTGGACCAGCAGTTCGTCGCGCTGGCCCTGTTTTCGATACCGTTTGTCCTGTTTTCCGGCATTGCAGGCTACTGGTCGGATCGGGTTACCAAAAAATGGATTATCGTCGGCGCAAAGGTTGGTGAAATTCTGGTGATGCTGTCGGCCGTCGTTGCGTTCGCAACCATGGCGGCCCGCATTCGGCAGGAGGACAAACTGTTGACCGCCGGAATGCCCTGGTTCGTTTTGATTGTGTTGCTGCTGATGGGAACCCAGAGCGCGATTTTTGGGCCCGCCAAATATGGCGTGCTGCCCGAGATGTTCCGTGCTGCGGATTTACCGAAGTGCAACGGAATAGTTCAGATGACCACCTTCCTGTCGCTGATTCTAGGCACGTTTGTCGGCGGCGCACTGTTGGATATTTTCGACACGAATCTTTGGAAGGCCGGCGTCGTTTGTGTCGCGATTGCGATGGCCGGAACCATTAGTTCGCTTTTGGTGCGGCGGACCCCCGCCGCCCAGCCACAGGCGCGGTTTCATGTTTCGGCTGTGGCCGTCGCGCCGGACACCTGGGCGACGCTGCGCAAAGATCGTGAACTGCGTACAGCATTGTGGGTTTATTCCGCGTTTTGGTTTGTAGCCGCGATTTTTCCGATGGCTGTCAACGCCCTGGGTAAGAATACGTTTGGGTTGAATAACACCAAAACGAGCCTGCTGCCGGCTACCGTTTCGATCGGCATCGCCATCGGTTTTGTGCTGGCCGGTAAGCTCTCCAGCGGACGGGTTCGCTTTGGGCTGGTCCGTATCGGAACTTACGGACTCATTGCCGTTTTGCTGCTGATGTCGTTGCCGCGGTCGCTAACACCGGAAATTGCCGCCGATGGCTCGCGGGTATGGCCCCATTTGCTAGGATACTACGGAAGCTATTTCGCCTTGATCGCGATGGGGCTGTTCGCCGGATTCTTTGCTCTTCCGGTGCAAGTTTTTCTTCAGTCGCGTCCACCGAACAAGCTGAAGGGACGTATGATTGGAACCATGAACCTGGTGAACTGGGTTGGGATCATCCTTGCGTCGGTTGTCTTCTATCCGTTGTGCCTTTCGATTTTTGAAAAGTTGCGGCTGCCGAGTTTTTATACCTTTGGTGCAACCGCGTTGGTGTTGATTCCCGTTGCCATTTTTTATCGCCCGCAAGACGTGGATTTATAGCGAGCTATGATGTTCGAATCGACCGACAGTACACTCCGCCAACAGACCGATCAATTGCGATCAGCGCTGGATGCGCTGGACGACTGGTACGGGACTGTCGCCGGTGTGATCGAACGATTGCGTCAGACATTTGAAAACGGAAACACGGTCTACGTCGCCGGCAACGGCGGCTCGGCGACGCTGGCCCAGCACTTTTCCGATGAAATGGTCGGACGTTTTCTCGCGACGAGGCGGCCGTACCCGGTCGTGTCGCTGACCGCCGACAGCGCGGTGTTAACTTGCATCGCCAACGACTTTGGGTACGAGGAAGTATTCCGTCGCCAGGTCGAAGCGCTCGGCAAGGCGGGCGACGTGTTGATTGCGTTTTCTACTTCCGGTCGATCGGAAAATATTCTGGCCGCCTGCCGGCAGGCCTGTGACCAACGAATGACGGTAATTGGCTTTAGCGGTCCCGCTGGCGATTTAAAGGACGTCGCCGATATTGCGGTGATCGCGCCGACGGCGGACACGGCCCGCATTCAGGAACTTGATCTGCACGCGGTGCATCTTGTCTGTGCGGCATTTGAGCCATCGTAGCGTCCGTTTAGCCACCCCCTGAAATCTCTACGAATTCAGTGGCCGCTGTGGCGTTCACTCCGGCTGTGCCTTCATCCGCGCGAGCACTTCGGGTAGCGGATAATCGATGATCGCATCTTCGCTGTCGAGCACCTCCCGCAGTCGCTGCCAGCCGCGTGTTACGAGCGCCTCGCGGTTACGGACAAACTCGAGATCGAGCCGCCGCTTGTCGAAATCTCCCTCCACGAAGATCGGTTCAAACCTTTTGTCGACGATGAACTGCGCCAGCGATGGATTGCAGCGGATGTGGCGTTCCTTACTGGTGTGCAACACCTCGGGTTCGATCATCCCGATCACGTACCTCAAGTAGAGGTCGCTTTCAGTAATCTGTCCGACATCCTTGCCGCACACCTCGCAGAGATAACCTTCGTCGCATTTGGCCATGGATGGGAATTGATTCAAAAGCCGAGCACATCACTCATGCTGTACATGCCGGGCGGTTTGCCCTGGATAAATTTTACGGCCGCCAGCGCGCCCAGCGCGTAGGCGTCGCGATTTGTGGCGTCCACGCAAAGTTCGATCGTCTCACCGAGTAACCCGAAGACGATCGTGTGTTCGCCAGGATTGTCGCCGACGCGGATGGCGTGATAGCCGATTTCCGTCTGTGGCCGAACGCCGATGCGGCCCTCGCGGCCGTGGCGATGGTCGGTCTGGCCCATGACCGCGGCAATGATTTCGCCGAACTTCAGCGCGGTGCCGCTGGGCGAGTCTTCCTTGCCTCGATGGTGCCGCTCGAGAATCTCGACGTCCACACCGCCGGAATGCTCTTTGAGCGCACCGGCGGCGATTTCCGACAATTTCATGGTGAGGTTGACGGCCAGGCTCATATTCGGTGCCTGCAGCACCGCCGTACGCTCGGCTGCGGAGATAATTTCTTGCTGCTGGGGTTGGTTGAAGCCGGTCGTGGCTACGACGACCGGGATTCGGCGTTCGGCGCAAATGCGGACCATGTTGATCGCCGGCTCGGGAATGGAAAAATCGATTACGCCGTCGACTTCGGCCTCCAACTCAGCCGTTAGTGGAACTCCGATCGCGTCAATTCCGGCCACGTGTCCCGCATCGTCGCCAAGCCTTGGTTGACCGGCGGCCTCCAGCGCCGCGGCAATTTGTAGCTGCGGATCGGCAGTTCCGAGTGTAACGAGCCGCTGTCCCATGCGCCCGGCGGCGCCGTGAATTCCGATTCTTGCTGTCATTGGTCTGTGCAGCGTGCACATTCGCACGCACCCTATGAGGGGAAATTGTTGGGGTGCGTGCCCGCACGCACCATTCGGTTAACTGTAAAGCTGAATGGCCTTGATGATTTCGTCCACGTCGTTCTGCACGGCAACGGCACGGTTGGCGAACGACGCGCGATTGACGCCGCGGCTGCCGAGCACGCGATTAAACATTTCCTGGTCTGTTGTATGGTACGCGATTGTTGCGTCCGGGTCCTTGAGTTGGTGGCCGGTCAAAATACAGACCACGCGATCGTTGGCACCGATGACGCCTTGCTCGCGCAGCAATTTTGCACCGGCGACGCTCGCGCCGCTGGCCGGTTCGCAACCCAATCCCCCTGCCCCGACCTGCGCTTTGGCATCGAGGATGTTTTGGTCGGAAACTTCGCGGACCACCCCGTCGCACAATTCCAGCGCGCGGAGGCATTTGTAAAGGTTGACGGGCCGGTTAATTTCGATGGCACTGGCGATCGTCGAAGCGCGTCGTTTCGTCGCGTCGAGCTGCTCGTGGTATTGATCGACCACGGCGGTATCCGGGTTGCCCGAATTCCAGCGTACGCTCCGATTTTCAAACAGTTCGAACAGCGTGTCCGCGCCGGCCGCGTTGATCACGGCCAGTCGAGGCACCCGATCAATCAAGCCGAGATCTTTCAGTTCGCCGAATGCCTTGCCGAACGCGCTGGAGTTGCCGAGGTTACCGCCGGGCACAACGATCCAGTCGGGGACTTCCCAGTGCAGGCCTTCAAGTACCCGCAGCATGATCGTCTTTTGGCCTTCCAGTCGGAACGGATTCACGCTGTTAACCAGATAGAGATCCATTCGCGGCGCAATTTCACGAACGCGGCGCATGGCATCGTCGAAATCGCCGGCGATCTGTACAGTCAGCGCGCCAAAGTCGAGCGCTTGCGACAGCTTGCCATAGGCGATTTTTCCCGAGCCGATGAAAACAACGGCACGCATTAATTTGGTCGACGCGCAAAACGCGGCCAATGACGCGCTGGTATTTCCCGTTGAAGCGCACGCCGCCCGTGTCGCGCCGATCGACCGGGCGTGCGTGAAGGCCGCGGCCATCCCGTTGTCTTTAAAGCTGCCCGACGGGTTGAGGCCCTCGTACTGCAGATAGAGTTCGCCGGCTGAAAGTCCAACGTATTTTGCAACACCGTCGGATCGCTGCAGCAGCGTCTGGCCTTCGCCGATGGTGACCGCGGTTTCACGTGGTGCAAACGGCAGCAGATCGTGAAATCGCCAGACCCCGCTGAGCGAAAGCGGGTCGCTGCGACTGGCCCAATGCTGCTCAAAATCGGCAAGCGCGGTTGGCGGTTGGGCACGGTCCCAGTCGTAAACGACATCCAACAAATTTCCACAGTCGCCACATTTGACGTGCGCATCGTCGATAGCGTACTCGCGGCCACACGACGGCGAAATACAACGTTGAACGGCGACATCCACCTGGGGCGTGACGCTGATAGCGATGATCCTTCCGCAGGTCAAGAAAACAGCGACCGGCCCGCTTAGGCCGAACGCATCGGGGCAGCTTCCAGCAGAAAGTGAACGGCTGTAAGGCAATCGTCGGAAAGCCAGTCTAAAAGAGCATTTGCGGCGCATCAAGGTCGCAAGCGGATCTTGACTCACATCCCACACTTGGGGGTCGGGCCCCGACCCGTTGTCGGCAGAGCCTTCGGGGTCCCGGGGCTATTTGACAGCCGAAAAACGCAGTCTTAGAATAACGAGTCTCTCGTTTTTGAGGCGGGGGTATGGTGTTCGCTGACGTGGGCAATAGAACGCTCGCAACGATTTGGAGAAACGTCGATATGAAAAAATCAGAGATGAAGCCTTTCAAGGAATTGCTGCTTGCCATGCGTTCGCGGCTTCGTGGTGACGTGGACGGTCTGGCGGAGGCGGCGTTAAGTAAGAGTCGCACGGAGGGGAACGGCGATCTTTCCAGTATGCCGATTCATATGGCTGACATCGGAAGTGATGCATTCGAACAGGAATTTACGCTCAGCACGATGCAGACCGAGCAGGAAACACTCGACGCGATCGAGTCTGCGCTGGAGCGGGTCGAAGATCGTTCTTACGGGCTCTGCGAGGATTGCAGTAAAGCAATTACGAAAACTAGGCTCAAGGCGATTCCCCATACCACGCTTTGTATCCATTGCGCTTCTGAGCGCGAACAGGGATGATTTCCCTAAAGCCTGCCAAGGGTGACCCCCAGCACCTCAGTGCAACTTTTCCACCCAGCCGCTACGCGGTGTTTTTGTTGATTGCTGGGATTGGATTCGCAGTCGATCTTTGGACCAAGGATTGGATTTTCTCTAAACTAAGCGACAAGCTACCGGGTTACGTCTGGTGGTTTTGGGATGGCCGCTTTGGTTTGCAACTCAGTTTGAATCGCGGCGCACTGTTTGGAATCGGCCAGGGGTTGATTCCGGTTTTTGTGGTGTTGTCGGTGATTGCCGCGATTGGAATTAGCTTTTGGCTGTTTCGAATGCGCGAGGCACGCAGCCTCTGGCTGACCGTCACGTTGGCGATGGTTACCGGCGGAATTTTCGGTAATTTATACGACCGACTTGGTCTGCACGGACTGGTGAAAGATCCCATCACAAAAGAACCGGAATACGCGGTCCGCGATTGGATTCTATTTCAATGGGATGATGCGTGGCGCTGGCCAAATTTCAATATCGCGGACAGCCTGTTGGTTTGCGGCGCGATCATGTTGGTCCTGCATGCTTTTTTCGTTCGACCGAACGAAGATGATGAGCAACCGAAATCTGCCGATCAACGCAAGACGGTGTTGTGACTCTTTGCCCGCGCTATTTGCATCAACTGCAAGCTGGGTTGGTGATTCGGCTTGATCGATAACGCCTGCTGCAGAGCGGCTTCGGCGTTAGTCCCGTCTCCGCGGGCCAGTTCTGCCTGGGCCAGCGCGAAGAAATTGTCTGCGGTGGGCGAGGTTTGGCAAATTTGTTGGCGGCAGGCTACGGCGTCTTTGCGCCGCCCCAATGCGGTATAGGCCTGTGCCTGCAAATCGATAACTTCGATCGGTACCGAGCCGGACACGAATGTGTCGGAAAGGGCCTGCGCGTAAAGAAGCGCTCGATCCGGTCGGCGCATGGCGATATATAAACGCGAAATCTCGCTTAATAGGGCAGGATTGTCCGGACGATATTGCAGAGCCTGCTGCAAATCGGATAGCGCCGCGCGGAGATCACCCTGAGCTTGCCGCACACGTGCGCGAAGCGCCCAGGAGTCCGGCGATTTGCGGTCAAGTTGAATTGCCTGTTCTGCGCGGCGTTCCGCCTGTTTAATCTGGCCGCCATTTAAATACAATTCGCCGACGCGGATCGTTAACGATGTGTCATGCGGCACGAGCCGCCGCGCCTCTTCCAGGTGAGTCAGCGCCTCGTTGGTTGCATTGCGGTTGACGAGAACTTCTGCAAGATGGCGGTGCGCGTCGGCATCGACCGGGCACGTTTTGATCGCTTGCCGCAAGAGGCCTTCGGACTCCTGCCATTGGCCTCGTTCGATGGCAACGAGCGCTTGGCTGGACAGATCGCGACATGTCGAAACAGAATCAGGAACCGGTCCCGACCGCCACGGCCAACTGCGGCAACCGCACATTGCTGCCGCGAAAATGAGCCACGCGCAGCAAGCGAGCGATCCTCGGCCGACCCCCCATGATTTGTAGAATGTCAGTTGCACGAATTGGGCATTTGGACGGTAAAGGTGTGGAACCAAGCGGCGTGATGGTACGTTGGACCGGCAAAACGCACAAGATCGCCGCAGTCGCAAGTGACGGACGCTAGCTATGACCGCATCACGAGGCTTTACATGTATAATGGTCGTTCGCGCCGGCGCTGGCCCATTGTTGTGAGGTAGTACGATGCAGAGATGTGAAAAACGGCAAATTGCGATAACAGACCTGGAAGGGCATGGCTCCTGCCGAGTCGAGATTTCCAAAAACGTGGCCCCGGCACGGGTTTTAACCCTCCCGCAGCTGTGGTTGATGTTGTTGCTGGCCGGCGTTTGTGTTTTGCTCTTCTCGCCGAATTTGCCTGCCGCCGAGCGGCCCAATATCATCTTGGTGATGGCGGACGATCAAGGCTGGGGCGATGTGGGTTATAACGGCCACGAGATTTTAAGAACCCCTCATCTCGACGCCATGGCTGCTGCGGGACTACGGTTCGAACGCTTTTATGCCGCCGCACCGGTTTGCAGTCCGACTCGCGGAAGTTGCCTGACCGGTCGGCATCCGTTCCGATATGGTGTCCTTTTCGCGAATGTCGGCCACATGTTGCCCAGAGAGATTACTCTGGCCGAATTGCTCAAAGATGCCGGCTACGCGACAGGACACTTCGGTAAGTGGCATCTGGGTACGTTGACCAAGGCGGAAAAAGATTCCAATCGTGGCGGTCCGGGCGGCGCGACGCATTTCTCGCCGCCTTGGCGGAACGGATTCGAAGAGTGCTTTTCGACCGAGGCCAAGACACCTACGTGGGATCCGCTGTTGCGTCCCAAGTCGGCGAAGGGCGGCACTTGGTGGGATCCTGTTGGCAGCCTCGGGGATGCAAATCCGTATGGAACGGCCTATTGGTCACAGGCCGGCGAAAAGGTCGTCGAAAATCTACGCGGCGATGACTCGCGTGCGATCATGGATCGGGCGATTCCGTTCGTTCGACGATCCGTCGATCGGGGCAAGCCGTTTTTTGCCGTGATCTGGTTCCATGCTCCTCACCTGCCGGTCGTCTCGGGGAAGAAGTACACCAAGCCGTACGCGGCGCATAGTAAACATCATCAGCACTATTGGGGCTGCATCACCGCCCTGGACGAACAGGTCGGCCGCCTCCGCGGCGAATTGCGGAAGCTTAACGTCGCCGATAATACCATGTTGTGGTACTGTGCCGACAATGGCCCTGAGGGCAATGCCAGGACTCCGGGTTCGGCCGGGCAATTGCGGGGCCGCAAACGTAGTCTGCACGAAGGCGGCGTGCGCGTGCCGGGAATTCTCGAGTGGCCGGCACGCGTCAAAGGTGGGCAAACAACCGACCTACCGGCGGTCACCAGTGACTACTTGCCGACGATTCTCGAGGCGGTCGAACTAAGGATGCCCGACAATCGCCCGCTGGACGGCGTGAGCCTGATTCCGTTGATCGATGGCCGGATGAAACAGCGACCGCGACCAATCGGGTTTCAATCGGGGGGGCAAGTGAGTTGGATTGATAATCAGTACAAACTGATTCGAATACGTGCTGCCAAGCGGCGTCGGGGAGAGAACAACGAGTCCGACGAACCGGACGGTTTTATGCTGTTTGATCTGGATGCCGATCTCTCCGAGCAGAATGACGTTGCCGCCGATCATCCGGAGATCGTCAAGCTTATGTCTGCACAGTTGAAGTCGTGGCAACAATCGTGTGCGGCTAGCCGTGCGGGTGCGGACTTTGTCAAGGATTCGAGGCCGGATTGACCGCGGCGACCGCGGCGGTTGGCGAGGCGATGCGAATGAGCAGTTTTTCCAGCACGAGCCGCGCCCGGTTGGGGGCCGAGCTGCCGCCCTTGAGCGCAAGATCGGCTTCGATCAACCACTCGTACAATTGCATTGCGCGGTAGCGGCCGATGCGGCGGAGTTGTTTTTCCGACTTTGACAAGAAATAAGGATTCACACCCGCCTGCTCCAGCGCGCCTCGTAAATGGATACGTCGCCCGCGGATTTCGTGATCGGCAACGATTCGCGCGGTGGCGGCCAAGCGGCGGAGCGATGACGAAATCTGGGCCAGGATCGCGATCGGGTGCTCGCCGGCGTGAATCAACCGTTCGAGTTGCAATAATGCTTCGGCCGTGTCGCCCTCATAGGCCGCGTCGAGCATGTCCCAGGCCGTTTTCGCTCGCCAGCCGCCAACCAGTTCGCGGACCAACTGTGGTGTGATGCGTTTTTCGTCGCCGGCCATTAATGACAACTTGTCTAACTCTTGGTTGAGCGATCCGAGATCGATGCCGACGATTTCGACCAATTGTTTCGCAGTTTCGGTGCTGAGCGCAATGCTGTAATGCGCTTCGGCCCGTCCGCGCAGCCAATCGGTAATCTCTTTTTCGGTCGGTCGGCCGCAGTCGATTTGCAGCCCGACACCGACAAGTGCCTTATACAGCCGTGTGTTTTTGGGCCATGACGTCACGGCCAGTACCAGCGTGCCGACACGGGACGGCCTGTCGACGTAATTTTCTAGTTCACTTCGGTACTGACTGACGAACTCATCGGCCTCCTCGACGATGGCCAGGCGTCGGTCACTTCCGAACAGCGAGACGGTACTCAATTCATCGAATACATCGCGCCATTCGGCTGCCTGACCGGAATACTTCATCGCGGCGAATTCGGCATCCGTTCCCGAAAGGGCATTTGCGGTTAGAGCGGCGAGTGCTTCTCGCTGCAGATACGTTTCGTCACCAAATAGGACATTAACCGGCCGTACCGCGTGGTTGCCGCTATTGGTCAGAAACTCTAACGCCGTGATTGCTGCGGATTTTTTCGCCATGGCAATTTTGCCCCCCGATACATGTGTGAGGAAATCACACAGCAGCGACCTTGCTCGCACGCGGGGTTACAACAAAGTCTCGAAGTGGTGCATTGTGCGACCGGGTCCGAGTATACCGCGCAGCCAGTCGGGCCGTCTAACGCCCTGCATTTAGCGTCGCACTTGCACGTCGGAGATACCGAGACGAGATGTGTTGAACCGTGCGGGGAGGTTGCCGGATTCAACGACACTAATCCAAATTTGCGGGGCGTCTCCCCGCTGGGGTAGCGGCGGGTGCGGATTTGCTGAAGATTGCACCACGATGCGAAATCCATATCGGCCCGCGGATGGGACCGTCACGAGAATTGGAGATTGTCGATCGGTATCGCTTCCGTAGTTGCTCCAGGTGCCACCGCCGTCGGCGGTTCCCCATAAATCGACTTTTACGATGTTCCGAGTGGCCGTGCCGGCGTTGTACGCCAAATCGAAGCGAGTTGAATCGACCTGCTTGGTCGTGATCGTTGTCGGTGACGATACCTGTTCGGTGAAGCTGGGCTTGGTCCGGCCCACTGCGGTCGGGACGAGAGTTGGCGACGTTTGTTCGAAGGGCGTTTGCGAGACTTGATTCGGGGGCCAAACACGGGAGCCATCTTTTCGCCACTGTGCCGCGGTGGGGTGATTTCTGTCGGTGTGCTCATTTGAAATGGGGCGCGTGTGTGCTGCTGCTGCTGGTGGGACAATTGCTTTGCTAATTGACCGGTTGCCGGCGACATCGGAAATTTCGGCCTGGATCATAACTTCGCTGCCGGCGGCTGCCCCCAGCGTGACCTGGCCGGTCGTCGAGTGGTGACGGTTCCGATCATCCGGGCTGGCCGGTCCGTGCAGCGCCGTATTCGGCACGCCTCCGGGGCCCGCTTGAATCAGCGGGTTGCGGATTTTTGTACGGTCAATTATTACAGATTGCCACTGCGGGGCGCCGACAACTCGGTGTTGAATTTTAATCGATGCTGGTTTGATGTTATCGTCGTGAGCCTGCCAATACACGATCACGGTATTTGTATTGATGAAGCGTTTAGCGGAAATGCTCAACGAGGGATGTATCGTATCGACCAACACCCGCAATTCGGTCTTCGGTTTGCCTTCGTCAATCGGTCGCCCGCGATGGTCGATCGTTCGTACGCAAAACAGCCACTCGCCGTCTCCGGGCGCGCGAAACTGAAAGTGGCCCCGTTGCGGCGAAACCCGATCGACCAGTTTCCAGTGGTCCCCATCAGTGGACAGAAACAGCTGTGCTTTGGTGGGCATTTTGTTCGGTGATTGCGTTGGGACGACGGTAAATGGAATCGTGAACTCGTATTGTCGCGAAGTTACAAGCGGCGGTTCCGCCGTGTCGTCTGCGACGCTTCGCGCACCGGCAGATGCAGCGAAGTAGATGACGACCGCAAAAATTCTCGCTCGCCGCATCGAGACACCTTTCTTGCCGCGGTTGCCTCGCGCGCGGGCCGCGCGCGAACATGGGGCACCGGTACCGATTAAATCGGTCGCAGAGGCGGCACGGCTAAAGATCGAATTTCTGCCGCGAGGGCGTGAAAAACTCGGAGTTGGGATGGGCTTTCCCTGATCGCCCCGCCAGCAGCGATATCGCACAACGACTGACAGACTGTCCACACTTGTCAGAATTACATTTCCGCTGCGCTAAATGTGGTTAAAAAGGAGGCCTCCGTTTCGCCCGGGGGCCAATGAGACGGGTCTGGAGTCATCCGGCCACGAAAAACAAAATCGACCCTGAGAACGTGTCCTACCCGCTTCGTTGTAATCTGTTCCAATTCAACGTGTAATGGCGGTAAATCCTGGACTGCCGCGTGGGCAAGGTACATAATGAACCGAGTTCACACCGCAAAATCGTTGCAGTTCCTATCTGTTGTCGAAGTTGAATGCCCCTATGTCGAACGCGGAGGCTCTTGAAGCGCTGACTGAGGCGATTATTCTTTTTGCCACAATCGCCGTGCTCATCGCGATTGGGGCGCACATTGCGTCAAAGTGGCGCGGTACTAAGGAAGACAACAAATTGAGTGCCAGTGAATTGCTGACCAAATACCGGGAAATGCATTCCAGGGGTGAGCTTAACGACGAAGAATTCCGAAACATAAAATCGCGGCTGGCGAACCAATTGCAGAACGAGTTAAGCGATTCGGACAAGCTAGGTTAGGACAAATCGACCGAATGCTGCGAATGAACCTGCTGGATGGGATCGGTGGGCGTCAGCCGAAAAAACGGACAACGCGGAAAGGTTTACCTTTTTTCGCACCAGGGAGATAAGGGACGTCCGACGGAACGGCTCGATGGCCGTTGCGACTCGAGTCACATCATGATTTTGAACGGCTTCCCAGTGCCAGTGTACTGGTGAGAGAACGCACTGCGGTGCGTTTGCGTTGAAAGGAGACAGAAGGATGCCTTCG
>JAYZEI010000176.1:0-8526 GCA_036337375.1 Planctomycetota bacterium
CTTTCGTCGATGCGCCGATGGACTTGTAGTTCGTCAGTCCCGCGTTCTGAAGTCCCCCCTGTCCGAGCGACCTTTTCGCGCCGCCGAAACTGGGGCACAACAGCGCCGAAACGATCCTATCTCTTTGCGTTTTCTGCGACCCCTGACCCCCGCCCTGATCAAAGGGGCCTTGCGTAAAGTCAAGGTTCTCGTAAATCTCCTTGGCTTCGACGGCGGGCAGAATCTTGACAATCCAGCTAAATGGATGTGTCGCGCCCTGTTGGCCCGCCGTGACCTGGGTAACGTCCTGCGTGTTGCCAAAGTTCCTTGGGTTCTGTCCGTCATCCGGCATGAACGAACTGGGCAGATTCCTGTGCTTTTCTTCATAAGACAAGATTGCCTTGACCAGTTGGTTCTGATTGGCCGCACATTGTGTACGGCGTGCCGATTCGCGAACCGTGCCGAGTGCCGGCAGCAGCAACGCGATCAGGATGCCGATGATGGCAATCACCACCAGCAATTCGACGAGTGTAAAACCCGGCCTCTGTTTTCCGGTCCTCATAACAACTCCTCCCAAAAAAAGAAAAATGATTCAATCGACGTCGCGAGGGCCCCTCCGGGTAACCGCCTCAAGGGCGGCGACCTTGTCGGAACGCTGAGTGGACCAATCTAAGGGGTACTAAATCCAAAGTCAAACAATAAAATCGCTGCATGCGACAGATTTGCCCGCCGGCATGCGACAGACTTGCCCTTTATGCGAAAAAGTCGCACGCATGGCGGAAATGGCATTGCCGAAATGGTGACGGATTGGCCGCTGGCGGTCGGAAAATTTTGACACAACACTCAACAGCGTCATGACACAACTCGACCATCAGCGGCAGCGAGAGTTTGCCGTACAGGTCGTTAGCACGCTCCGCGCGGCCGGGTTCGATGCGCTTTGGGCGGGTGGTTGCGTTCGCGACCGCTTACTCGGCCTGGAACCGAAAGACTATGACGTCGCGACGAACGCGCGGCCGGAAAAAATCCGCGAGGTGTTCGGACAGCGTCGTACGCTCGCGATCGGCGCTGCGTTCGGCGTAATTACCGTGCTCGGACCCCGCGAGGCGGGGCAGGTCGAGGTCGCGACGTTCCGGCAGGACACCACATACGGGGACGGGCGACACCCGGATAGCATTGTCTATTGCACGGCCGAAGAAGACGCAAAGCGCCGCGACTTCACGATCAACGGTTTGTTCTTCGATCCGGTGGACGAGCGAACGATTGACTATGTAGGAGGCGCAGCGGATCTGGATGGCGGCATCATCCGCGCCATCGGCGAAGCGGAACAACGTTTTTCGGAAGACAAATTACGTCTATTGCGGGCGGTGCGGTTTGCGGCGAAGTTCGACTTTGAGCTGGAAGAGCAGACAAGGCGGGGCATTCAGCAGCTGGCCGACGGGCTCGCCGTCGTCAGCGCCGAGCGGATTGCAATGGAGATGCGGCAGATGCTCGCCGGGCCGGGGAGCAGCAGGGCGGTGGGGCTGCTGCGCGACCTGGGGCTGTTTGCGATTGTGTTTTCATGCGGCGGTGATGTGCCGCCCGCCGCCGACTCCAGCTGGCAGTCGCTGTCGCGACTGCTGCGAGAATTGGACGACCCGGGATTTCCCCTCGCTTTGGCGGCGGTCTTTACTCAGCTGGCCGGCCTCGTCGATGCCGAGCAGACGTGCCGGAGCTGGAAACTGTCAAATGCCGAAACGGCGCGGGCGCTGTGGCTGTACGGCAATGCGGCGGCCCTCGACGGTGCTCCTTCCCAATTCTGGCCGGATGTGCAAAGGAATTTAGTTCATGACGGCATAGCGGATTTGGTGAAGCTGCAAGCGGCGCGGACCGCTGTCGGGTCCGCCGAGCAGGATGATTTGGATTTTTGTCGCGAACGGCTGAGCTGGCCGCCGGACAAGCTAAATCCCCCGCCGCTGGTCACCGGTGACGACCTGATTGCTCACGGCATTGTCCCGGGCAGAAGTTTCAAAAAGCTGCTCGACTCGGCCCGCAATGCGCAGTTATTGGAGGAAATCGCCAGCCGCGAAGAGGCGCTGGCCCTGGTAGATCGGCTGCTGGCTGATTAAAAGTAGTTAGATTGGAAGTAGTCACCGGACTCGTTTCGGCCTCAAAGTGGAGATGGCTCAGATGGATTTCGATATCGTCGGTATCATTCTGCGGTGGATGCACATCTTGGCAGCGATAGCGCTGTTCGGCGGGACAATCTTTCAGCGGCTGGCGCTGGTGCCGGCGGCGCGGGAATTGGACGACGCGCAGCACGCGCGGCTGGCCGCGGCGATTCGCGCCAAATGGTCCCGGGTGGTGATGGTCGCAATTTTGTTTTTGCTCGTCAGCGGGGTCGTCAATTTCATGCTGACGATCAAACTGTTTAAAGCCGAAGCTGCCGAACAGAAACTGCCCGCAATCTACCATGCGCTGATCGGGATAAAAATTCTGCTGGCGTTGGCCGTGTTCTTTATCGCCAGCGCGCTGGCCGGTCGCAGTGAGGGGACGCAGCGGTTTCGGGACAACCTATCGAAATGGCTGACGGTGAACTTGATATTGGCGACGATGATCGTCTGCATTTCGGGCGTCTTACGTTCGACGCATAGTGCGCCGAACAAGCCGGCAGCGGCCGCGACGAGTTTGCCGCCGAGCGGTTCACGTTAATCAGCGGGGCGGGTCGTGGACAAGAAGGCCAAAAAACGAATTGATCTGCTAAACAAGCGGCTGCAGAAGCTCCGCCAGCAATTGTCCGGCGCGAAGAAGCAGATGGACGAACCGGGCGAGGCGGAACGGCTGGAAGCCGAAATCGGCGAAGTCGAAAGCGAGTTGGCAAGGCTGAAGTTGTCCTGAGCGGCATTCGGTCGTCAGTCGTTTGACCGCGCCGTCCGCTGCGGCGGCTGCCGACGGTAAACCGCGGGTTCGTCTTTGCCGTCTCCGTCGAAGTCGCCCGCGATCGGCAGGCCGCCCGGGTCGCCCGCCTCGAACACCAGATCCGCGGCGTCCATCGCGCGGTTGCCGTTTGTGTCCAGGATGAATTTTCCCTGCCGATAGACCCCGAGATCGTCGAGGCCGTCGCCATTCCAGTCGCCTACCACCGGCAGGTCTTCGGCGTTGCCGAAGACGAAATCGGCATGCTGTTGATTGGCATGCTGTTGATTGAGGTGATCCACCGCATCCGGCTTTAGCCGCCAGCGGCCATCGCGGAATTCGCCTGCGGTCGCGACCCCGTCTCCGTCGAAATCTCCAGCCACGGCGTGCTGGCCCGAGGCTCTGCCATGGAGGTTGTCGGCCGTTTTGAAGACGCCAATGTCATCGCGGCCGTCACCATTCCAATCACCGACAACGGGAACATCGCCCCCGCCGCCAAGCAACAGCAGGACATCCTCTTGATTCCAGAGTCCGTCGCCGTTGATGTCGATAAACCATTGGCCCGCGTCGTAGATACCAACTTCCGAGATTTGATCGCCATTAAAGTCGCCGACAACCGGTACGCCGCTTTTCGAACCGAAACGGGAATAGAATTTCCAGGAGCCTTGCTGTTGGACGAACCACTGTGCCTGGTGCATCGGTGTCGCCCTGGACGCGGCGAACTGGCTGCTGATGTTGTGCGGCGGCAGATTCTGGCCGTCCCGAGCCGATTTGGAAAGCGCCGACATGTCGACTTCGTCGAACCGCCATCTTGCGGCGGATGCGGAGCCGCCGGAGGCGTAGCTGGGGGCGATCAGTTGTCGTCGCGGTTGGATTATCGCTTCGGCGGTACCGGCCGGCCGGAGTACCGAAGTAGTGATGCGAAACGGTTCGGTAGCGGCTGCGCGGAGCGGTGGAGGGTCGCCGATTGGTGACGTTACGTTGGTCTCCAGCATCGCGGCGGTGACGGCCGGTGCCGACGCTGCCGCGTTCTGCGGGCTGTTCGCAGCGGCGACGAGCTGTAACGAACTTTCAGCCGCGATCTCGGCCATCGCCGTTAGCATTTGCCTTGATTCGAGTTGTTCGATGGCGAATTGACTGTGTGACATGAATGGTTTTGACGGTTGATGATAAACGGGGGCCAGAATTTCGTTTGATTGAGGTGGTGATAGCAACCGGAGGTGTTGTGGATATCGGCGGGTGGGGGCGACCCACATCAGCCAACTTTGTTGACGACCGGCGAGCGAAGTTAGGAAAACGGCGCGTGCAAGCGATTTTGCTAGCAGTCGGGCTGGTGAACTAGCAGTCGGGCTGGTGAACTAGCAGTCGGGCTGGTGAAATAGTGCCGGGGCAGGCTAGAATCTCGAACGAATGAGCGACGTGACAACCACGGAAACATCGCTCGCGCCGCTGGGTGAATTAACCCGAAGGATTGAGGCGCACGCTGGCTTCGGAGATTGGTTGGCCGGTATCCAACCGGGGCGATTGGCCACATTGGACGAGGTCTGGGGGTCGGCTCGCGCGCTGGTCGCTGCAATGTTGGCGGCCCGAGGCGGTGGCCCGCTGCTTGTCGTTTGTCCGCAAACGGATTTGGCGGATGAGTTTGGCGAAGAATTCGCGCTGTTTTCGACGGCGCGGTGCACGGCCTTTCCCGCTTGGGAGTCCGATCCCGGTGAGCGGCTTGTCCACGACGAAGTTTTTGGCGGTCGATTACGGCTGCTCAAAGCGTTGGTGAAGGGCGAATCGGCTTCGCCGCCCGATGTCGTGGTGGCCAGCATCCAAAGCTTGCTGCAGCCGGTGCCGAGTCAATCGCAACTGAAGGCGATGAGCCGTCGCGTCGCCGTGGGCGACACGGTAGATGCGGACGATTTGTTGGCGTGGTTGGTTGCCAATGGGTTAGAGCGTACCAGTGCCGTCGAATTGCCGGGCGAGTGCGCGGCGCGGGGCGGTATTATCGACATATTCGCCGCCGACTGGGACGGGCCGGTTCGCATCGAACTGTTTGGCGACGAAATCGAGTCGTTGCGGTGGTTCGACGTGGCCTCACAGCGGAGCACGGGCGAGTTACAGGACATCGAGATTACGATTGTCGCCGCGAACGAAGAAACGCTGACGCCGCTCGTTGAGTTTTTGCCCGAAAGCACGTCGGTGTTGTTAATCGAACCGACTGAATTGCGCGAAGCCGCCTCCAGGTATTTGCAGCGCACCGAACGACCGGACGCGCATTTGAGTTACTCGGGCCTGATGGATTTGCTCGGACGGTACGAGATTATTTCAAGCGAAGCGCTGGCTGCGGCCAGTGGGCCGCACTCTTTTGCGCTGCCAATACAAAGTGTCGAGCGATTTACGGGCGACATTTCCAGGGTTCGCGAACAGCTCGACGCGATCGGGGGCGATGACCGGGTACATGTCGTCTGTCTGACGGAAGCCGAAGTGAAGCGAGTGGGCGAGACTTTGGCGGCTACCGCCGCCAACGAGCACGGCCGCCTTCATTTTCCCATCGGTCGCCTGAAATCGGGGTTTCGACTGTCGGAAGATGGCGAGCTGGTTATCAGCGGCAGTCAGTTGTTTGATCGGCAGGAGATTCGGCGGCCGAGCCGCCGGCGGTTGGGACGTACGATTGACAGCTTCACCGAGTTGCGTGAAGGTGATCTGGTCGTCCATTTGGCCCACGGGATCGGGCGGTATCGGGGGCTGGAATTGCTGGAGCGCGAGAACGCCGTCGAAGAACATTTGGCGATCAGTTTTCAAGGCGGGACCAAGATTTATGTGCCGGCGTCCAAAATTGGCTTGGTGCAAAAGTACGTTGGTAGTACGAAGGGCCGCACCCGGTTGGCCAAGATCGGCGGCCAACGATGGGCGAGCCAAAAGAAGGCGGCGGAAAGTTCGGTCACCGATTTGGCCGCGGAAATGCTGGAATTGCAGGCCGCTCGGCGGTCGCGACCGGGAATTCGGTTTCCAGACGACAGTTTCTGGCAGCAGGAATTCGATGCGGCGTTTCCCTACCACGAAACGCCCGATCAACTGACTGCGATGGCGGCGATTAAGCAGGACATGTGCCAGCCACGGCCCATGGATCGACTGCTCTGCGGAGACGTTGGTTTCGGAAAAACCGAGCTGAGTATCCGCGCGGCGTTCAAGGCGGTGGATAGCGGTTATCAAGTTGGCATACTCGTTCCCACGACGGTGCTCGTCGAACAACATTTGCGGACGTTTCAAAACCGGACGGCCGAATTTCCGATCGAGATCGCCTCGCTCAGCCGCTTTCGTACTCGCAAGCAGCAGGCCGAGACCATCGAGCGGCTGGCGAGCGGCCAGATCGACATTGTCATCGGCACACATCGGTTGGCGCAGGCGGATGTCCGTTTCCAGAATCTAGGGCTGGTGATTATCGACGAGGAGCAGCGATTCGGTGTCGAAATTAAAGAGCGGCTGAAGCAGGTCAGGCAGACGGTTGATGTGCTGACCATGACAGCCACACCGATACCCCGGACGTTGCATTTGTCGTTGATCGGTGCGCGGGATATTTCCAATCTGGAAACGGCGCCGGAAGATCGTTTTGCCGTCGAAACGCGGGTAACGCGGTTCAAGCCGGAACTGATTCAGCACGCGATCCTTCGTGAAATGAATCGCGACGGCCAGGTGTTTTTCGTTCACAATCGCGTGCATGACATCGCTAAGGTGGCTGCAAAACTGCAGCAGATTGTTCCCGAAGCACGGATCGGGGTCGGGCACGGCCAAATGCCGGAGTCGCAACTTGAAAAGGTGATGCTCGATTTTGTCAATCATCAATTCGATGTGTTGTTGGCAACGACAATTATCGAAAGCGGCTTGGACATTCCGAATGCCAATACGATTTTCATCGACGACGCCGATCAATATGGCCTAGCGGATCTGCACCAGTTGCGCGGTCGCGTGGGTCGCTACAAGCATCGTGCGTACTGTAATCTTCTGGTCGATCCGCACAAGCATTTGTCGCCGACGGCCTCGAAACGCTTGCGGGCGATTGAAGAGTTCAGCGATATGGGGGCCGGATTTGCGATCGCCATGCGCGATTTGGAGATCCGTGGTGCGGGCAATATCCTGGGAACACAGCAAAGCGGTCACATTGCCGCGGTCGGTTA
This sequence comes from Planctomycetota bacterium, assembly GCA_036337375.1. GTDB lineage: Bacteria > Planctomycetota > Planctomycetia > Pirellulales > UBA7805 > JAYZEI01. Next base: position 7,035 of record JAYZEI010000176.1, read on the forward strand.
CGAATTTTATTGTCAACTTTTGGACAATGCGGTGCGGCGGCTGAAACACCAGCCGCCACGGCACCAATTGGATGTCGATATCGATCTGCCCGGCGAGGCCTATCTTCCGGATGAATACGTGCCGGACATGAAAATGAAATTGGATCTGTACCGCCGCTTGGCCCGTATCACGTCGACTGCGGAACTCCGCGATATTGAGTCTGAACTGCTCGACCGGTTTGGTACGGCACCGGAGGTCACGCAGCGACTGCTAGCACTTCGCGCGTTGCGAATTGATGCGGCCGCATGGGCGATTCAAACGATCCATGTGGAAGAGGGATACGTAGTGCTTGGATACAGCGATACGGCGCAAATCGAGCAACTGCGGCTACGCAGTGACGGACGGCTGCGGGTAGTTGATGGGCAGTCGGCGTATCTTCCTGTTAAGAAAAGCGTTACGGATGCGGCGGCGGTGCTGAGTGCGGTGCAATCTCTGTTGCGGTCGGGGTGACGGTGTCACTATACTCCCGCCCCGGCCGTTGAGCGGGGCACAGGCGGCATTTGGGGCTTTTTTCGACCGCTGCCGTCTTGTTTCGAATCGAATCGCCGGTCGTGCCGATGATAGGGGAGTGCGAACGCATGCGGCGCGCATGGGCACCGTAAAAAACATCTCTATTGGATGAGCGTTGTGGATGATCGTAAATCTGATTTGTTGATTGCCGTCTTGGCGCAAGCATCGTTGTTGCTGTTTGCTGTCAATGGCGTCGCGCAAAATCCCGCTGGCTCGCGGCCGGCTGAAGTCACGCATTGGACGACGCCGGCTCCGACTCCGGTCCCAGTGGCGCGAAGTGCGAATCCGGCCGCCGGTGATTGGATATTTGGGCCGGGTGCACCCGCCGGGCGGGCCGCTTCATGGCAACAGCAAATTTCAGAGCCAACCGGGGTGGCACCAGGTTCCCGTCCGGTCGGTGGTCCCCCAGGCGGCCGGCCGCTGCCGTCGCAATCGTTCGGGCCGGCCCAATTTCTTCCGAATGCCGTCAGCAGCGGCCCGCCGACATACGCGCAGCCGGCCCAGCCGGCCACAGCGACAACGCGGCCCGTTGAGGCGGCTGAAATCGTCGCTTGGGTAGGCGATGAATTCATTCTGGCCGGTGAAGTACTGGGCACCGTGAACCGAATTTTGAAAGACAACCGAGATCGAATTCCCGAATCAATGTGGGACACGCAACGTCGAATTCTGATGCAGCAAGCGTTAAAGGGGCTGATTGAGAATAAGCTGGTTTTAGTCGATGCCAAAAGCAACATTCCCGAGGATGCTTTGCCCGGCATTGAACAACGCGTGAATAAGTCGTTCGAGGAAAACTATGTTGTGCAACTGATGGAGCGAATGAAGGTCACTTCGCGCGGTGCGTTGGAAAAGAAACTCGTCGCGGCCGGTTCCTCCTTGGCGCGGCAGCGGAGAACTTATTTTGAGCGCAGTCTTGCTGCGTACTGGGTCGGCGAGAAGACCAGG
>JAYZEI010000177.1:0-25452 GCA_036337375.1 Planctomycetota bacterium
TTCGATCGATCCGGATGAATTTTCCTCGAATACCGAACGGCGGTTTTGGCTCAACGTGGCCTTCAAGAATCAGGGTGCCGACCCGATACGGCGGCTGTATGCCGTCAAGCTTGGTAGGAATGGCCGGTGGACAATCACGCCACTTAAGGACGGCGATGCAGCGGCCGAAGAAAACGAGCCGGCGACAGGAGAAGCAAAACCGGGAGAAGCAAAACCGGGCGACCCCGATAAAGCGGCCGCGGCGGAAGCCGAAAACGCCGAACGGGAAGACGAATAAGCGCCGCGTTACGCAGAGCGCAGGGGCTCATCTTCAGGCCAGTCTTTGCATATCAGTTGCCCCGTCTCGTCGGCCGCATAGCGCCAGCCGCTTTGCGGACAGACCCATTCGGTTTCGTCCGACCCGGTCGGCAACCGATGTCCGTGCCGCGTCATCCAGCCGTTCTGCACCGCCGGAGCACCAATTACCAACGCGTACTGTGGCACGTCCTTAGTGACCACACTGCCCGCCCCCACAAACGCGTAACGGGCGATGTTCACACCACACAGAATCGTCGCATTTGCTCCAATCGTCGCGCCGCGCCGCACGCAAGTTTCCTGGAACTCGTCCTTGCGAGAAATTTGACTGCGTGGATTAATGACATTTGTAAACACGCAGGACGGTCCGCAGAAAACGTCATCCTCAAGGTGAATTCCCGTATAAAGCGACACGTTGTTCTGAATTTTCACGTTGTCGCCCACGGTCACTCCGGCGGCGACGAAGACGTTTTGCCCCAGCGTACAGCCCCGACCGATCCGCGCGCCGCCGGCAACGTGGCTGAAGTGCCAGATGCGGGTACCGTCGCCCACTTCGGCCGCGTCGTCAATGCAGGCGGTCGGATGGATAAATTCGTTCATGGCTGATTCGCGGTAACAGACCAGCGCATTATAGTCGAACTGCAACCCTGGCGAAGCTGTGGGCGATGGAAGAATTTTGAACGCAGTCTGATGTACTCGCGAGAAAGACCTCGGTTGAGGCCGCCAGCTCGCGCGTTGAGCCATCATCGATGTGCCAACGTGAGGCCGGACTTCGCATCGAACGTGACGCCCGCATGATGATTACTTAACGGGCGGCCGCGTAATAAAAACTGACGTGGTGTGATCACTGGTCTCAGTCGTAGAACTTTCTCGCTGATGACGCCATTTCCTTTAGCAGGTCCGTTGGTTTATAGCGATTGCCGAGTGACTCGTAGGGTTTCAGCAGTTCGATGATCTGACTCGCCCCCAAGGTGTCGGCCCAGAAGAGCAGGCCGCCCTTGAAGGGTGGAAAGCCCGTGCCGAAGATCAACCCGAGGTCCACATCGCGAGCGTCGCGGACGAGTTGCTCTTCGAGCACGCGCGTGGCTTCTAGCAGCATCGGCAGAAATAGGCGATTGGTCAGTTGTTCGGAATCGAACTCGGTTTTCGATTGTTGCAGCGGTTCCAGAAATCCGTCCAGAGCGGCGTCCGCCTCGGGCCGGCCTTTTTTATTCTCGTAGGAATAGAACCCTCGGCCCGACTTCTTGCCGAGTCGGCCTGCTTCAACCAGATTTTGGATTAGTGGCGAGGTGATCACCCGGTCCGGAAAGGCGGCCACCATCGTCGCGCCGGCATGGACCGCGACGTCCAGGCCCACCACGTCGTAAAGATTGATTGGCCCCATCGGCATGCCGAAAGAAGTTGCCGCCCGGTCGACCTGTTTGGGCGTCGCGCCTTCGATCAGCAACTGCGAGGCTTCCGTCATGTATGGCAGCAGCAGACGATTGACAAGAAATCCCGGGCCGTCGCCGACGACGATCGGCGACTTTCCGATACGCTTCGCGTAGGCGACCAACGTAGCGACGGTTTCGTCGCTGGTTTGTTCGCCGCGAATTACTTCAACCAGCGGCATTTTGCGAACGGGATTAAAAAAGTGCAGTCCGGCAAATCGTTCCGGCCGCGCAAGGCCCTTGGCCAGCGACGTAATGGGAATCGTCGAAGTGTTCGTCGCTAGAATCGCGTCGTCGCGCATTTTCGGCTCGAGACGTGCAAATACCTGGCGTTTGATGTCGGCCAACTCGAGCACGGCTTCGATGACCAGATCCGACGCCGCAATCTCCTCATCCGAGACGGTCGCGTTCAGCAGCGGCCCGTATTCGACAGTACGCCGGACGTCGGGACCGTTGATTTTTTTGTTGTAGGAGACCTCTTCGAGCACCTTTTGTACGCCGCGCGCCAGCGCTTTGGGATTGGCGTCAGTCAGCGCGGCGGGAATCTTTCGCCGCAATGCCGCGCCGACGATGCCTTGGCCCATGACGCCAGAACCGATTACTGAGACCGAATTGACGCTGGCCGGCGCAGAATCGTTGCCAGCTAATCCGGTGTCCTTTTTGTTCCGGTCGGTCAGGAAAAAAACATTAATCAGCGCGCGGTTGATCGGCGAACCAAATAAATCTGCCATCCCGGCCGCTTCCATTTGGCCCGCCGAGTCCGCATCGACGGTCGAGCCACCCAAAAGTACTTCCAGGGCAGCCAGCGGCGCGGGGTAATGGCCTTTAGTCTGCTGCTGGATGTAGCCGGATGCAGTCACGCCGAGAAAGCCCAGTTCCGTTTCGCTGATCTCGATCGGTGCGGACCACCGCTGGCGGTCCCGCAGATACTCGCCGGACTCTTGTTGCGCGCGGACCAATCGAATCGCCGCACCGTCGAGTTGTTCGGCATCGACCATGTCTGTGGCGAAGCCCATCAAAACGGCGGCGGCCGCGTCAATGGAGTCGCCCGCGGTTATCATTTCAACGGCGTTGTAAAGGCCGGCGATTCGCGGTGCTCGGACAGTGCCTCCCCAGCCGGGGAACAGGCCCAGCTTAACCTCGGGAAACCCGAATTGCGTTTTGTCGTTGTTGGACATGATCCGACGGTCGCACCAAACCGCCAGTTCGGCACCGCCACCGACGCAAATGCCGTCGATCGCCACAACAGTCACGAATGGACAGTTCGACAGCCGGGCAAAAAGCGTGCGGCCGCGGTTGCACAGCGCCACCACATCGTCGCCGGGCACGTCGAACGACGCGGCGAATTCGCGCAAGTCGGCGCCGGCGATAAACATACCGGGTTTGCCGCTGCGAATGACCAGCCCGGCGAGATCTGTACGCGATTCGAGTTCGTCCAAATGTGCCGACAACTCGTCGAGCACGTGCCGCGACAGGATATTCGCGCCTTTGCCGGGCAAATCAATCGTTAGTGCTGCGATGTCCGGTTCAGGAAAAGAAAGTTTCAATGTCGATTCGGTCATGTCTTTCACCTCTTGGCGAATTGTAACGCATCGCGACCTGTCCACAGAATAGGAATGCCCGCTGCGACCGGAAACTGGCGACGCACGTCAATTATCACGATCCGCGCAATCGTTAGTCGCTGTCCGTGAATTTTGCTCCCGCGTTGCAATTTTGCAACGTACATTTCCTGTGAAACGGGGTAAGTTAGTTTGCCTATTTTCCGGGTCGGTCGATGTTGATGTCGAGAGTTCAAACACCGAATATGAAACTCGCTGTGGCGACGGTTGTTGTCGCTGTACAGTTGCAGTTGAGTGTTGCGGTAAGTGCGTCGCAAGTATCCAATCAGCGAGCGGATGGCTCGGAAGTGGCCCGTTGGGTGCAACTCCTGCCGGAAGCCGCACCAGAAGCCGTCATGACACAACGGCTACTAGCGGGTACTGCCGAAGGCTTGACCATGTTGCAGGCGGCGCTAGTGGCCGGCGGTGTTGACGACGCGGCACTGCTGCGGGCTCACCAGGCACGGTTTGATCAATGGCACAGACAGCTGCGACAATCTAAAGCGGTTGTGGGTAGCCCGCGCGACAAAGCAGCGGCGGTTTTTGAGTTCCTCCATCAAGAAATCCTGACCGGTCCGTATGAGCGTGAAGCGACGGATCTGTCGCTGACATTCGGCGGTGGGCGATACAATTGCGTCAGCTCGTTGATGTTGTACATGGCCCTGGCCGACCGGTTTGAATTGGACGTGCGGGCGGTGGAGATCCCGGGGCACGTGTTTTGCCGGTTGTATTTCGAGGAGAATACGCTGGATATCGAAACAACTTGTGCGACGTGGTTTCAGAGCGACCGTCAACGTAACGACCACGATCTGCCTGAATCAGCGCGAGGTGACCGAACAGTTTCGGCTCGCGAAATCCGACCAATGCAGCTCCTGGCAATCGTGTTTTACAACCGGGCTGTTGAGCTGTTAGCAGGCGACGAATTCCGGGCGGCAGTCTCCGCAAACTTGACGGCCTTGCGGCTGGACCCCGGCAACCAAGTGGTACGCAGCAATCTGATGGCGTCGATCAACAATTGGGCATTAGCGTTGTCGCGATCCGGTCAGCATGCGGCGGCCAGCGATTTACTGGCCCGCGGCCTGATCGGAGCGCCGCATTATCCCTACTTCCGGAAAAATGATGTTCACGTCCAGCAACGGTGGATCGCCGAACTGTGGAACCAGGGGTGCTATGATCGGGCGGTTGCCGTGTTGAAGTCGGCCTATCAACGGCGGCCTGGTGCGAGATATCTTGAGCGGGCACAAGCCGAAAAACTGTGGCGAGCGGCCGCCGGAAAACGCTGACCGCCGAATTGCAGTTACGATCATTCCACGCCGAATCGTGAAAAACACTCAATCGCGGCGAGCACGGACTTTTTTGGTTTGACTGTCCGCGCTGAGTGTCCTAGGTAATATGTAGGCACGCATTCCGTGAGTCGCCGCACAGATTCTCGTCTGGCCGGTCAGGCCGATTAAGCGGCAGGGTGGTTTGCTCGTTGTCCAAATGTTTGTATTTCGTGTTGCTGTGTTTTAACTTTTTAATTTGCCGTTCGGCAAATGTTCGTTTTGTTTCTCTTCTGATTAGGCATGTCGACTATGAACACTGAAACCGAAGGTCCCATTGTTATCGAGCCTCATGGCGAGCAGAGCAAGGTGCAGCAGTTACTCGAACGCATGTATCCTAGCGGCCGCGTCATCGATGAACGGCGCGCCGAACTGCGTTATCCATTTCCCTGCTTGATCGAATTATTTCCGGTTGAAAGTGACGGTGTGACTCCCGCCGGCGAGTCGTTCACGGTCGTTGGAAAGCACGTCTCGGAAAGTGGAATCGGCTTCTATCACAACGAACCGATGCCCTACCGCTATGTCGTCGTATCGCCGGATGTTGAAGACGAACCAGCGCCGATCTATTTGCTAATCGAGTTGACCTGGTGCCGGTTTTCGAGAAAAGACTGGTACGAAAATGGTGGAGCGATACTCGGCGAAACCGAAGAACCGGTCGGCGCAGCATAGGCGGAAGAAGGGTGGCGGAGTTTCGCACCCTCTGGGACTGTTGGATCATACGCCCCGCTTTGTATTACTCGGCATAGATGCTGCGGCCGCCATCGACCGGCAGGCAGACGCCGGTGATGTAGTCATTTTGCAGCAGGAATAGCACGGTGTCGGCCACGTTGTGGGGTTTACCTTCGCGTTTGACCAGAGTCCCTGCGATCGCCGTGCGCCGCTGGACTTCAGAAATTTCGGCGGGCAGCGTGACAGGTCCCGGCAAGACCGCATTGACTCGCACGTGAGGATTGCGGCGTGCCAGTTCGACTGCAAATGTTCTGGTCAGCGCCGGGATTGCGCCTTTGGATGGAAAGTATGCGGCGTAGTCGCCATACGGTCGAGTGACCGCCCAATCGCCGATATTGACGATCGCGCCGCCATGATCTTGTGAGACCATTTGCAGACCAACATGCTGGCAGCAGAGAAACGTACCCAACGTGTTGACGTCGAAATGCTGACGAACATCATTGGCGGTGATGTCTTCTAAGTGCGCCGACTCCCACATACCCGCACAATTCACGAGCGCTTCGACGTGACCGAACCGCTCCAGGGTGGTGACCAGCATTTGTTTGACGTCGTTTTCGTCCGTGATGTCGGCGGGGACCGTGATGGCAGGCGTGCCTTTACCCGTAAGTTGCCGCAAAATTTCTTCCGCTTTGCTGATCGCCTGATGGGTATGAATCGCGATTTGATAACCGCTGGCTGCGAGCGTCCGCGCCACACAATTGCCGATTTGCGACGACCCGCCTCCGATTACAAGAGCAACAGGTTGCGTTTCTTCCGCGGTCATGCCATCGTCGTGCGAGAATTGCAACAATGAATTAATGTGCCGAGTTTACACGTCGACGGCCGAATTGGCCAGCGATAAATTCTGTCAGCGTCCCCCGACCGCGTGCCGACCGGCAAGTTCTACTGGTTGTCTTTGCTGTAGTTCCCAGTAACAATGCAGGTGTGGCCGAGGGCTGCCGTTACCAACCGGTTCATTCACTTTAAGGCGCGATTTTGTCCCAAGTCACCGTCACTAAATTGACGGCCATGAAATCGGCTGGTGAAAAGATCACCATGCTGACAGCCTATGATTACACAATGGCCAAGTTGGTTGACGCGGCCCACGTCGACGGAATTCTGGTCGGCGACAGTATGTCGATGGTCGTGCAAGGCCACGCCAACACTTTACCGGTCACGTTGGATGAAATGATTTACCACGCGGAAATGGTCGGCCGCGCGGTCGAACATGCTTTGGTCGTCGTTGACATGCCGTTTCCCAGTTACTTAGTCGGAGCGAACAAAGCCATCGAAAACGCCGGCCGGATATTGAAAGAAACGCGTTGTCAGGCGGTCAAACTCGAGGGCGGCGAAGACCAGGCTAACGTCATCGCGGCGCTCACCTGCGCGGGTATCCCTGTTATGGCGCACGTCGGGCTGCGTCCGCAGAGCGTCCATCGGCTGGGTGGCTACAAAGTCCAACGAGATTTTGATCAACTCATGGCCGACTCGCGCGCCGCCGAACAAGCCGGCGCTTTTGCGGTGGTGTTGGAGTGCATTCCGGCGGAGGCGGCCGAGCGAATCACCGGCGAATTGCAGATTCCCACGATCGGTATCGGCGCGGGTGCCGGTTGCGACGGGCAAGTACTGGTCATCAACGACCTGCTGGGAATCACGGCCGGCAAGTTGCCGCGCCACGTGAAACGCTACGCCAATCTCGGTGAAGAAATCACTACCGCCGCCGTCCAATTCCGAAATGAAGTTCGTGACGGCGCATTTCCCTCCCATGAGCAATCGTTTAAATGAGCTTTAGGCCATGGGATACGGAGCGGGGTGCTCCATCTCCCATGTCCTCCGCTTCCCATGATGCCTAATCGCCTCGCCAACGAGACCAGCCCGTACCTGTTGCAGCACAAAGACAATCCCGTCAACTGGTATCCCTGGGGCGACGAAGCGATGCGGCTTGCACGGGCCGAGGATAAGCCGATTTTTCTCTCAATCGGTTACTCGGCGTGCCACTGGTGCCATGTGATGGAACACGAGAGTTTTGAAGAGGAAACGATCGCCACTCAGTTGAATGACGATTTTATTTCGATCAAAGTCGATCGCGAAGAGCGGCCCGATCTTGACCAAATCTATATGGATGCCGTCCAGGCGATGACCGGGCGTGGCGGATGGCCGATGTCGGTTTTTCTGACGCCCCATCTCGAACCGTTTTACGGCGGCACGTACTGGCCGCCGGCGCCGCGGATGGGCATGCCCGGTTTCGGGCAAGTTCTCGAAGGCGTCCAGGCGGCTTGGAAAGATCGGCGCGAGCAGGCACTGGAGCAGGCCGCCAAGCTGACGCAATTTCTTCGCCGGCAAGCTGGTGACGAATCCGGACCGCAGATGCGGGAGCCGACGAATGATGACGGGAACGGAGTGATCGATATCGACAATGAGGAGGCCTTAGGCACGGGGCTGAATGCATCTCTGCTCCCCCGCGCCGAGGCGGCACTGCGGCACGCCTTCGATCCCACCAACGGTAGCTTCGGCGGCGCTCCGAAGTTTCCACATCCGATGAACTTGCGATTGCTACTGCGGCTGTGGCAGCGCACAGGCAGGTCCGCGCTGAAAGATATAGTCACACTGACGCTCGACAAAATGGCGGCCGGAGGCATCTACGATCAGCTAGGCGGGGGGTTTCATCGCTACTCGGTCGATGCCCGCTGGCTGGTGCCTCATTTCGAAAAAATGCTCTACGACAACGCGCTGCTGGCGACGTGTTACCTGGAAGCGTTTCTGGCGACGGGAAATGACGCGTATGCGGGCGTCGCGAGGGAGACGCTTGATTACGTGTTACGAGAGATGCAGCATCCGGAAGGCGGCTTCTACAGTACGCAAGATGCCGACAGTGAAGGTGTCGAAGGCAAGTTTTTTGTCTGGACGCCGGACGAAATTCGGGAGTTGTTGGGCGACGAAGTTGCGGAGACGTTTTGCCGCGTTTACGACGTGTCGGCCGCGGGCAACTTCGAAGGCAACAGCATTTTGAATTTGCCCAAACCGATCTCCGTCTGTGCCGGGATGTTAAACCGCGACGAGTCCGAACTGCGCGCGGAGCTGACCGCCGCCCGCGAAAAGTTGTTCGCTGTTCGCAGCGGGCGAGTCCATCCGGGGCTCGACGACAAGGTTCTCGTTTCCTGGAAGGGGCTGATGATCGACGCCATGGCGCACGCGGCCGGAATCCTCGGTGACCCCCGTTATTTGCGGGCCGCCCACGCCGCCGCGGGTTTTATTTTGGACCGTTTGCGGCGTGAGGATGGGAGACTGTTGCACACTTGGCGGTTAGGCCAGGCCAAACTGGACGCATACTTGGACGACTATGCCAGCCTGGCCAACGCGCTCGTGACACTGTACGAAGCGGACTTTAATCAGCGGTGGATCGAACAGGCTGTCGAGTTGGCAGAGATATTGCTTTCGCACTTTCACGATGCGGCTGCGGGAGGTTTCTTTTTCACGGCCTCCGACCACGAACAATTGATCACTCGCCGAAGGGATATCGTCGATAATGCCGTGCCCAGCGGCGGCTCACTGGCAGCTACTGCGCTGTTGCGGCTGGCAAAACTGACCGGCAGAAGCGACTTTCTGAATGCCGCGGTTGGAACATTAAAGGTGGCGGAACCACAAATGTCGCAGCATCCAATGGCGACGGGGCAAATGCTGTTGGCACTCGATTTTCATGCGGGACCGTCTTACGAAATCGTTTTGGTGGGCGAAGCGTTAGATGGTGATGTTGCGGAGATTCTCAGCGACATACGCAGCCGCTATTTGCCGCCTCGTGTTTTGGCTTGTACCGTTGCCGGCGCGACGAGCATATCGGGCTCGCTGGTCGATCTGTTCAAAGGAAAGCAGCCACAAGACGGCCGACCAGTCACGTACGTCTGTCGGAACTTTGCCTGCGATGAGCCTGCGGTAGGGATTGAGGCCGGCCGCGCCGCGATTGACGCAATGGTGTAGATTCACGGCCCGTTCCGCGGAGGCATTCGGTTAGGCGGTTGGATTGAAACCCTTTCGCGCGGCATCGAAAACCGCCGAAATGGTGACACCTGACTGCTCCGCCAGCTTGCGGCATGATTCGTACTCTGGCGAAAACGTGGCTTGTCCTGCCGTCCGCCAAGCGACCACTCCACAAACAAAACCCCACGGCGTTTGCACTTCGTGCGGTTCCCGCCGCAGGGTCGTGCGGTCTGCGGGCCAGCGGCGGACGCCGAGCGTTGTGGTTTCGCGTAGCAGCAATTCTTGCAGCCGCCCGACATCGGATTTCTGGCACAAGACGGTGATCAAAAAACCGGGGCGATTTTTTTTCATGTGAATTGCGGTGGTGTAAACGTCCAGCGCGCCGGTTTCGAGCAGCAACTTGGTGCAATGGCCGATTATCTCGCCGGTCGCGTCGTCGATGTTCGTCTCCAGCACCCAAATTGTCTCATCACTAGGCTCGGAGGCGGATTCGCCGACGAGCAGGCGGAGCAAGTTGGCCTGTTCCTCTAGATCGCGCTGGCCAGCACCGTAGCCGATCGTCTCAATCGTCATGGCGGGTGGAGGGCCGAAGTCGCTGGCCAGGACAGCGATAATCGCCGCGCCGGTGGGCGTGGTTAATTCCGCCTCGACGGTGGAGGCGGCCATAGGGACACCTGTTAACAGCTCGGCGGTTGCCGGCGCGGGAATGCTGCAGCGGCCATGTGCGATTTCGACAAAGCCGTTTCCGGTCGGAATTGCCGACGAGATGATTTGTTCGACGCCAAGCAAGTCCCAGCCTATCGCCGAACCGACGATGTCGGCGATCGAATCGACTGCTCCAACTTCATGGAAGTGTACTTGTTCGATCGTTGTGCCGTGAACTTTGGCTTCAGCTTGGCCAAGCTGCGTGAAAATGTTCTTCGCCAAATTCTTTTGGCGCCCGGTCAGGACGCTGCCGTCGATCATCTCGGTGATTTGGTGCAAATGGCGATGCTCATGTTCGGCTTGGTGCTCGACCGTAATCTGCATCGCGCGAAAGCCGTTCTTTTTCACCTCGTCGGCGACCAGCCGGCAGTCGGGCAGGCCCAGTGAATCAATACCCGCCTGAATGGCAGCTAAATCAACGCCGGCATCCACCAGCGCGCCCAGCGTCATGTCGCCACTGATTCCGCTGGCACAGTCGAGATATGCAATCTTCATAACAGTACTTAATTTTGGTGCTCCGCCCGATCAGCATGGCGCATACGGTGGGTGGCTTCAAGGGCTCGCCGCCGGCGGCTTTGTCGCTGCGGGTGAATGCGTGTCATCATCCTCCGCGCAAATTGCCGCTTGTTTGGCGAAACCGTTTATCGCCGTGGCGCTGGAATTGCGGTTGGAACAGGTGATCGCAGGGATCATCACGCTGAGGCATTTGCGCAATGAAAACTTTGACGCAGTCCTTTTTGGCTCAGGTCGTTGCAGCCGGACTTGCTCGTGTTGGTCAAGGGCTGCTGCTGGAGAGTAATCGAGGGGCGCAATCTGCCACAGCCGTTGGCTTCACCCCTCTTCGACGACAACTCACCGTATCAGCGGTGTTTCGTTGCCGCAGGCAATTGTGCAGCCTGATCACGCAGCGGACCAATCGAGATACCGATCCAGCCGTCGCGAATAACGCTTTGCGTCACGACCAGGCCAGTCAACCGTTGATCTGCTGAAAAGCCTGGGGGCAGGATATCCATGCGGTTGTTCTGAGAAAGCAATTTGCTGAACACGCCTCGCAACGCAATTTGATCCCCAAAACGGAGGCGGTCACCTTCCAGTCGGATGGACTCGCGCCGCGCGAGGCTTAGTTTTAAACCGTCGCGAGTGGATTTGTAGTCAGCATGTATTACCAAATTGTGCCAGCGTGTTTTTGAACCTTTTTCCAATTTCGCGATCGATAGGGTCAGCTTTAATGCATCATCCTGAAGTCGAACTCGGATCGGATCGTAATCCGCGAACGTTACATGCACGTTTCGCGGCATTTCTTCCGACGATTTCTCGACGTCCGCGGCGAACTGCTTGCAGATTAACTGGTGGACTTCCGGTAGCGTCATCGTCTCGCCAGCCAGGTCGAGCTGATCAAGCATGTTGTTTAGGACGCTTTCGTGTACTTGCATACTCAATAAGCTGTCCCCTAGCGCCTGCGGCCTGGCGGTATAGGCCGACAAATGGTCAGCGTCCGCCAATCGCATCCGTGCAACGACTCGCTGTTCTGTCGTCAGCAGACTGATCGGCTTGGGATCGAGACCCAATTGCACGAGCGGACTCCAGATCTTTTCTTCAAATGAAGAAACGACCTGATCAATTTTGGGTTCAAGTTCGCTGTCAAACCGCTGTCGCGATTCTTTCGCAATCTTGCGTTCGGTTTCCCGCAACGCCATTCCGCGTTGTTCGGTGTGCCTCCGCTCGGCTGCCCGTCGCACAAATTCACCGAGAATGGGAACGTTGTCGTAGTTGGATTCAATTCCCACAAGATTGGTTGCGCTTTCGGCTTCCGAGTGCGACTGCTTCGTCAGCATACCTTCATGGTCGACGACAATAAGCTTGCGTACCACGAATGCGGATCGACCTCGGTTGCGTACTTTTACCGGTCCGCCCGAAGCGGTCGTATTGGATTGGACCTTACCCCAAGCTTCAACGCCCAAGCGGATTCGATTTTCATCCGGCAGTAGCAGGACTTTCAGTTGCGTGAATGTCTTGCTGCGGCCCCACACAGGATTGCCGAGAATGTAATCGTCGACTTTGCTTTCCAGCGGAGCTTGTTGAGGAAGCATTCGGTTTAACAGCGTTTCTGTGACGGCGATACGCACGTTAGCATTCCGATAATGCCGCTCAATTTGCTCGGCCAACTCGACTTCCGCCGCGAAACCGCTAGTACGCAACTTATTGATGGCATCGCTAACGTTTCGGCCATGACTGACCAACCGCGTGTGTTCGAACTGCTCAATCGCCTCCAATAGCGCGGGCACATCGACCTCGGCACGCATCTTGACACTCGTGGCCCGCAGTGTGGCCGAGTCTGCTTTAGCGGATAAGGATTGATCGATCCGTCCGCTGCGAGTTTGGGCCACTTGGCAGGCCGCCCGCCAAACTGTAATTCGCCGGCGCAGATCGTACGCGGTTAGCCGCAGTTGGCGCACCACGTCGTCTGAAGCGACAAGAGATTCGAGCAGCGCGATTTCGTCGACGGCCGTTTCCAGTTCATCCAGTGTTCGGGCCAGTTGTTCGTCCACCAGCGCATCGATGTTGACGAGTCGTTCTATCAGGTCATCAACACGGTTGGCCCAAGAAACGGCATAGGAATCCGTTCGCAGTCGCGTAAGCCGCGCTCGAACAATCCAGGGTTCTGGAAACGCAGAAGTTGCCGGCAGCGTCGGGGCAAGATCAACGTTCGTCACCGTTCGCAATCGGCTGCGGGCCATTGCATCATCACCCGCGTCGTCCGGTTTATTCGGCAAAGAGGCGACGTCGGCCGGCAGCAGCAAATCAGCAAATGCGGCCGCGGCGGGTGTTTCCGGGGGATGCTCGGTATGTGGCGATGCGTCTGGTACGTCTGGTACGTCTGGTACGTCTGGTACGTCTGGTACGTCGGCCGCCTCCGCAGTAGAAATTTGCGGCTTCTTGGTCGGTTCGGTTCGTTGTTTTGGTTTTTTGCGAGCGACTGGTTGTGATTTGTCGGCTATGAGCTCGACGTTTTTCGAATCAGTATCAACGGAGTCCGCAGCGACGACCAACCGCAGCTCGTCTGTTTGGGCAGTCCGTTGCCAGGCCAGCGGCAACAATAAAAACAAGCCGAAGAGGACTCCCATGGTGACGAAAAACGTCCATCGCAGATTTTTGTCGTGGCTCCGATCCATGTTGCCTTCTACCCGGACTGTTAATCGAATGCTTGTTTCAAACGTTACCGCCCTCCTTCATAAAATCGGATTTTTGAGCATCGACGATGGAATGCGTTTCCGCGGAAAATAGGCGTCAGGAGTAGCGAATTGGCAAGACGTTACGATTGTCGAAACGTGCGGGCGACGATTATGTCAAGTTTGACGAATATAACGGCGATGCGCGAACGGGTTACGTGCTATCGTCGAGCAATACCGTGTCTTCGTGTTCATAACCGGGCGCGCAGCAGCAGAGAAACCTCAGTAGCGAATCGCCCGCATTTCGAATCTGGTGTGTCTTGCCGGGCGGAATGGCAATGGCGTCGCCGGGGCCAACGGACCGGGTTTGGGTATCGACCCGCATTTGGCCAACGCCTTCTAGGATATAGTAGATTTCTTCCGCCGCCGGATGATAGTGCGGCGCCGTGGCGGCTTCGGGCGGCAACCGTGCTTCGGCCAAACTCTGATTGCGGATGCCGGAATTCCGGTGCGCCAGCAGTTCGCGAATCTCGGAACCGTCCTTCGTCGCAAATGCCGGCACGTCGGCAATATTATGAATGTCCATATAAGCCCCCAATCAATTCGTCATTTCTTGGTCAGCATGCCAACCACGGCCGGCGGATACGAGCGGACATCCCAGTTGGCTGCGTTGGGCAGATCTCCAAAGTCGAAACGTTTGTCTGCTTCAACAACGAACATCCAGCCCGCCCCGCCGCGGTCGAGGAATCGTTGAATCAGTTCGAGCATCTCGTCGCGGCGATCGACGTAAAAGTCGTACGGAGGCGAACAGAGCACGACCGTCTCGCAATCCGGCAACGGCAGGTTGCGGCGAGCCCAGAGGAACGTATCACCTGCCGTAACTTCACATTGTCCTTCGACGCCTAGTGCCGTGATGTTTTGTCGTATTAACTCGGCCGTTGGAAAGTGGTGTTCGACAAACACGGCGCCCAGAGCTCCACGGCTGATGGCCTCCAGACCCAGCGCTCCTGTTCCGGCGAATAAATCGATGACCTGTTTGTCGATGATGGCCGGACCAATCAGATTGAACACTGCCTCGCGTACGCGGTCTTTCATGGGCCGCGTACGTGGCTCGCCATGATACCGCAGCTTACGTCCGCGAAACTCGCCGCCGATAATGCGCAAAGACGGAGCCGAGGCTCTGGTGCTGTTTGTCTTTTTTTGCGATCGCTTGGACACATTGATGCCGTAAATTTGGGAAAGTAACAGCGAATTGCCACCCATTAAATCCTAGACCACAGCTACCACGACCGATAGCTGGCATCGCCACCTTGTCAACGGCTTTCGGATGGGAACAATGAAACGGTGATACGCCGCGCGAATTGTGCGGCGGGCATTGTTTTGAACATAGGAGCACAAAATGAATCGATCCGGCAACTTTGTACGATTACTGTTGGCGATTCTGCCGCTGATCTACTCGGCCAGCGCGGTACGTGGCGATGACGAATCCAAACCAATTACCGCAGCGGATTTTGAACCGTGGCTAGCCGACTGGAAATCGAAAATCAAATCCCTGGAAGAGCTGGCCCAGAGTTTCCAAAAGGCCAACGCGGAACGCAAGCAGCAAATTCGCGAGGAATACGGGGCGATTGTCAAATCGGCTGAAATGTTGATGCCCCGACTGGCGACCGCTGCCGAAGTGAAATTCCGTGCGGACAAGAAAACCGACAGCGAAGAAGCCCGTTTCCTGGTCGATTATGTAAGCGACCGCCTGCGCGGGGACGATTACGAAACCGTACGAAAGCTCTGCACGCTGTTGGTCGAACAGCAGCTGGACACTTCCCGCGTGCTGCAGGCCGCCGGTACGGCCGAATTTCGCATGGCCAATTTCGATGCTGCCGAGAAATATTTTTCCGCCGCAAAGGAAAAAGACGAACTGGGCCGCGAAGCGCAATCGCATCAGGAGGCGCTCGGCTATTACAAGAAGATTTGGGAGGAAGAAAAAAAACTTCGCCAAGCCGAAGCCGAGGCCAACGATTTGCCCCGTGTGAAAATGACGACTTCCAAGGGGCCGGTAGTCATCGAACTATTCGAAAACGAAGCACCCAACACGGTGGCGAATTTTATCAGCCTGGTGGAAAAGAAATACTACGACGGTCTGACATTCCATCGCGTACTGCCGAATTTCATGGCGCAGGGTGGTTGTCCGGATGGCACCGGCGGTGGTGGACCCGGCTATCACATTCCCTGTGAGTGCCATGAAAAAGTCCATCGCAAGCACTTTCGCGGCAGTCTGAGCATGGCTCACGCAGGCCGTGATACCGGCGGCTCGCAGTTTTTTTTAAACTTCGTGCCGACGCAGCATTTGGACGGCAAACACACCGTCTTTGGCCAAGTGATTGAAGGCTTCGACGTGCTCTCCAAACTCCAACGCCGCAACCCCGGTCAGGGCGGCCCCGCACCGGACAAAATTGTGAAAGCCGAAGTCGTTCGCAAACGCGAGCACGAATACAAACCCAAAACGCTGCCGGAAAAGTAGGGCGACTGGCGAGCGACCGTTCGTCCGGCTGCAACTTACTTTAAAGACAACATCCGCTCCAGCGCGGTCAGCGACCAGCGCGAGGTTTCTTCGTCGACTTCGATAACGTTGACGGACGTTCCCGCGGCCAGGTTTTCCAAGGACCAGCAAAGATGCGCTAGCGTGATCCGGTACATCGTTGCGCACATACAGACGATCGGCGAGAGAAAATGAACTTCCTGTTCGGGATGTTGCTGCTTGAGCCGATTGACCAGATGCAATTCGGTTCCGATGGCCCACTGCGTGCCCGGCGGCGAGGATTCGACGGTGCGGATGATCTTGCCGGTCGAACCTGACTCGTCGGCGATGTCGAATACCTCCATCGGGCATTCCGGATGGACGAGAATCTTGATGCCAGGGTATTTGTCGCGGAACTGTTGTACGTGCGCGGGCGTGAACATCTGGTGAACGCTGCAATGGCCTTTCCACAAAAGTACGCGGCTGTCGCTGATCGCCTGCTCGCTGTTTCCGCCCAGGTCATCGGCGTGCGGGTCCCAAACGGGCATCTGATCCACTGTCAGGCCCATCTCTTTCGCTGTGTTGCGGCCCAGGTGTTGATCGGGAAAAAAGAAAACGCGACCGGTACGCTTAAACGACCACTCCAGCACTGCTTTGGCATTACTGGACGTACAGACGATCCCGCCATGTCGTCCGCAAAACGCCTTCAGCGCTGCGGCCGAGTTGATGTAGGTTACGGGGGTCACGTCGTTGGTGTCGATCACTTCGCCCATCGCCGACCAGGCGTCTTCGACTTGCTCGATTGCAGCCATGTCCGCCATCGAGCATCCGGCCGCCATGTCGGGCAGAACGACGGGAATCCGCGTGCCGTTGCGTTCGCTCAGTTTTTCCGGCCGGTTCGCGACGATGTCGGCCGTCTCGGCCATGAAGTGGACGCCGCAAAATACAATCGCGCGGCAGCGGCGGTTGTCCGCGGCCATCTGGCTTAACTGCAGACTGTCGCCGCGCAGATCGCTATGCGCAATCACTTCATCTTGCTGATAGTGATGACCCAGGATCAAGAGTTCATCACCCATCGCCGCGCGGACCGCTTCGATCCGCTCGGCGAGCACTTTATTGGCAAGTTCGCGGTACGGTGCGAATTCGTTAACGGCGTTGGCTAAAATGTCGGTGCTCATGAGTCGCTGCTGATTTACGCCGGCAAATAGCTTGCTGGCGGATACCGGATTATAAGAGTGCCGCTCAAATTGTGACAGTGCCGCGATCGGCCGCCGCCGCTTGGCGTGGCAATTACAATGCACGATAATCAGCTGTATCAATTCAATTTCAACAGGCGCGTTGCTTTGATCTTTCTTGTCGATAACTACGACTCATTTACCTACAACTTGGTTCAGCGGTTGGGTGAGATTGATCCGGCACTGGAGCTGGTCGTCGAGCGCAATGACCAGACTTCCGTGTCGCGAATTGAAGGTCTCGCGCCGTCCCACGTCATTATCTCGCCGGGACCGTGTACGCCGAGCGAGGCGGGAATTTCAATTGAAGTTGCGAAACATTTTTCCGGCAAAGTGCCGTTGCTGGGCGTTTGTCTCGGCCACCAGTCGATCGCCCAAGCGTTCGGAGCGAGAATCGTCCGTGCGGGGCGGTTAATGCACGGCAAGACCGACGAAATTCATCACGACGAACAGGCGCTGTTTGCCGGTTTGCGGAACCCGCTGATCGCCACCCGCTATCACAGTCTGATCATCGAACCGGAGTCACTGAGCAGTGAATTTGAAGTTTGCGCTTGGTCACACGCTCCCGACGGAGCGCGCGAGATCATGGGAATCCGGCATCGCGAGTGGCCTGTTTTTGGAGTGCAGTTTCATCCGGAGAGTTTTCTCACCGACGAAGGTACACGGATGTTGGAATCTTTTTTACGGACCGATTCTACTGCGGCCGCTTGCTAACATCTGAAAACGCCCATGCTTTCTGTTGAAGAAGCCCTTGAAAAAATCTTGGCTGTAGCACGGCAGGGTACGACCGAGCGTGTGCATTTGCGGGACGCGGCAGGGATGACGCTTGCCGAAGACGTTTCCAGCGACGTTGATTCGCCGCCGCACGACAAGACGCTGGTCGACGGTTACGCCGTGCAGTCTGCTGATTTTGCAACACGCGTCGTACAGGAACCCGGTCACCGTGTTGAACTGGAGGTCGTCGAAGAAATTACCGCAGGCGCGGTTCCGACCAGCAGGGTCACCTCCGGCCGTGCTGCAAGTATCATGACCGGCGCACCGATCCCGGAGGGTGCGGACGCGGTCGTCATGTGCGAGGAGACCGAAGCGATCGCCGAACCGGGATTGCCGCACGGGGCGGTGCTATTTCATAACCACCAGGTGCGGCCCGGACAGAATATCATGAACCGCGCGGCCTCGATGCGTCGCGGTCAGGTGGTGCTTGGAAGCAACACCTTGCTGCGGCCGATCGAAATCGGATTGCTGGCCGAAGTCGGTCGCGAGCACGTGGTTGTCCACAGTCGTCCCAGTGTGGCGGTCATGCCGACCGGTAACGAACTGGTCGAACCGGGGATCGAGCCCGGCCCGGGTAGAATTCGTAACAGTAACGGTCCAATGCTGGCTGCCTGTGGGCGCCGTGCCGGTGCGGCGGTCGTCGATTTGGGAATCGGTCGCGATGACCGTGGTCAATTGGAACAACTCGCGCGACGAGGATTGGAATACGACGTGTTGCTGATCTGCGGCGGTGTTTCCGCCGGCGTGCTGGATCTGGTGCCGGAAGTTCTCACTGCGATTGGTGTCGAGCAAGTGTTTCACAAGATTAACATGCGGCCCGGCAAGCCTCTGTGGTTTGGCTTGGCGCCGCGAGCGGGGGCAAGCGATCGAGAAACATTGGTCTTTGGTCTGCCGGGAAACCCTGTTAGCAGTTTCGTCTGTTTCGAGTTATTTGTCGCCAGAGCCATTGCTAAATTGGTGGGCCGTAGCGAATCACAATCGCCACGGTTGCGGGCCGCGCTCGGCCAACCGCACCAGCACCGTGGCCCACGACCAACGTATCATCCGGCTCTCGTGCGTTGGCTCGACGGTGCGGCAATCGTCGAACCACTCGCCTGGCGCGGCTCCAGCGATTTGCGATCGCTGACGGATGCAAACGCCTTGGTCATTTTTCCGGGTGAAGATCGCCAATATGACGCCGGCGACCTTGTCGATTGCGAATTGTTGCGGTGAATTCGACGGTGCGATTCGTCTGGCATCGATGCCAATTCATCCGCTACGCTGTCGTGCCGCACATGAATGAGTAATTCAATCCACGTAAAATCCCCCCACTCCAAGCCTTCCCATCGAATGGAGGACGTGTGACAACGACAGCGAGACTGGCGTTTGCGGGCGCACTATTGATGTGGCTTTCGTTTCCACCCGTAGATTTCGGTTGGCTTGCCTGGCTCGCGCCGATCTGTTGGCTCATCATTATTCGACGCGAACAACTGTCCGGCAAGCGACCCTATTTGACGTTGTACTTTGCCGGCGTACTTTTTTGGGGCGCGGTTTTTGTGTGGATTTGCAAGCCACACTGGAGTGCGGCGATCGGCTGGGTGGCGATGAGTTTCGGTTACACGGCTTTTTATACGGTGGTATTCGTAGCGGTCTCGCGGGTGGCCGTTCATCGTTGGCGTATCCCGCTGGTGATTGCCGCGCCGACGGTCTGGACCGGCCTCGAACTCGCCCGCGCTTATTTACTCGACGGTTTTCTAATGGGCGCGCTGGGGCATACACAGTACCGCTGGATTACACTGATCCAGATCAGCGACTTAGTGGGCGCTTACGGCGTCACTTTCTTGGTGATGTTCGTCGCCGCATGCCTGGCAAGCTGCTTGCCGGTTGGAAAGGAAAAATTCCGTTGGTGGCCGGCCGTGCTCGGCGTTATGGCACTTGCGGGTGCGCTGGTCTACGGGCACTTTCGCACCAGCGATAACGTGACCGAGCCCGGTCCACAAATCGCACTAATCCAAGGTAGCGTGGATACAAACTTCGATGTCGATCCACTCAAACATCGTCGTGCGATACAACAGCATTACACGGAGTTGACAATCGAATCGCTTGGAATCGCACCTGATGTGGACCTGGTGATCTGGCCCGAGACGATGTATGTCATCCAACCGGAGGCGGAATATTTCACGCCATTTTTTTTGATCGAAGAAGGCGCCTATCTGCCCGCCAAAGAATTGGCCGAGTGGACAGATGTCAGCGCGGAACTAGCGCGGCGATACGAGCGTGAAAAACATCTACCTGGCGGAATTTACGAGGTGGCCGAGCGGGGGCGGGCTGACTTTCGCCGCAGCGTCCGCAGTTTTTCCAAAGCTGCGCGGGATCGCGGCCGTAACAAGCCCGGCGGACCACCGATGTTGATCGGCGTCGACTGCGAGCATTTTTTTCCCGGGGAAATGCGGCGGTATAACACGTCGGTTTATCTCGACGGTAACGGAGAAGTTCAGGATTATTATCACAAAACGCATCCCGTAATCTTTGGCGAGTACATGCCGTTAGGCGATGTATTTCCGTGGCTCTATCAACTGACCCCGTTGTACGGAGGATTGGCATCCGGTGATGAGGCAAAATCGTACAACGTCGCCGGCTTCAAGCTGAGCCCGAGCATTTGCTACGAAACCGTGCTGCCACAAGTTATCCGCCGCCAATTTGTTCGCTTGTGCGATGCCGGCGATGAGCCGGATATTTTAGTCACTCAAACCAATGACGGCTGGTTTTGGGGTTCGGCCGAATTGGACATGCACTTGATTTGCGGCGTCTTTCGATCCGTCGAATGTCGCAAGCCGCTGTTGATCGCCGCCAATACGGGCTTTTCGGCCTGGATCGACGCCGATGGAAATATCCTCAAACGCGGACCGCGACGCGATCAGCGCGTCATTGTGGCGAAACCGGCGATCGACTCACGTGACAGTCTATACATGGAATTTGGCGATTGGTTTGCCTATGGGTGCGCTGCATTTTGCGTATCGCTCGTCGGATTGGTCGTGATAGGTAGGTACTCGACGAAACGACGCTGAAATGGTGTCATGCGGTGGTATTTTGGGCGTCCCGCCTTCTCCGCATTTCCCGGCGCCTGTGGAATAATCGGAATAATGCCAGGGGCGACCGACGATTAATCAGGCGGTCGAAGATGGACCGTCTGTAACGCCGGAAGCGGAATGCAAGTCCTTGTTTTAGATAGGGTTAAAGTGAATCGCTGGCTGCTACGCGGGTGAGTTTGGCTGGTGTAACGGCGTTAAATAAATGTGGTCTTTAATTGACACTTGCCCGTAGGCGTAACTATACTGAGAATACCACTCTGCTCGTGATTTTCAGACCCGGTCAGCGGTCGCAAGTCCCAATTTTACAGCGAGTTAGGCGAATTTTCTCCGGCGACCCGCAGGGTAAAAACTTTTCATTTTGAAGGATTGGTTCCATGAACCTTGTTGGCAAAATCTTTGTTTTCTTGGTGTTTTGCATGAGTCTGGTTTTCATGGCTTTCTCGGTCATGATCTACGCGACGCATAAAAACTGGAAAGACGAAGTGATGCGTGAAGTCGCACCACCCAACGGTACTGTCGGGTGGGCCAAGCGGCTCAGGGACGCGAACAACGAGTATGAAGCCCTCGATAATAAGAAGAAGGATCTCGAAGATCAGTTGTCTGCCGAACGGGCGCTACGCCGCCAGTTGGTCGCCAAGCTGGAAACCGAAAAAGAGAGGCTGCGGGCGAAGGAAGGCCAGACCCAGCAAGAGTTGCTCGTGCAACTCGATTTGAAAAAACAGGCACTGACCTCCGTGGCAGCGCATCACAGCGACATGCAAGTCCTGAAGGGCGATACCGATAAGCTGCGGGAGCAGATTGTCGTTGCGCTTGGGGAAATCGATGACCAACACGGCAAGTTTCTAGTGGCCCAGGAAAAGGCCCACCAGGCGAACGGCACGGCCGGTCGGCTTGGACAGCGGCAAAAACAGCTGGTTGGCCAGGTCACAAAATTCAAAGAGGTTCTCGACAACAACGACATTAATCCCGACGATCCGGCTGACGGCAGCGCGCCGAAGGTTGATGGTTTCGTCATCCGCGTGGCGGAGTCGCAGGATCAACTGTTTGTCGAGATCTCAGTCGGCGCCGACGACGGCCTTCGCCAGGGTCACGAAATGGAAATCTTTCGAGGTGGAACGTATCTGGGGCGGGCCAAGATCGTCCGTACAACGTCCGATCGTGCTGTCGGCAAGGTTGACCGTCGCACACAAAAAGGCGAAATTCGCGCTCGCGACAAAGTCGAAACTCGTCGCGCATTAGACAAAATCTGACCAATTGCTCGTCTAGATTCTCTTCCGAGGTGACACACCGTGGCAAAGAAGAAAAAAAAGGGTCCGTTTCAGAAACAGCGAGCCAACGTCTACACCATGATGTTGATCTGCTCCTTTTTGGCGCTGGTGCTCGGTTGTGTGCTCATGTATCTGGAACTTAAGCGGTACGACTTCGATATGGAAGCGAAGGATTATCAGGCACAACGCCCCGTTGCTGCACAGGCTTGGGCGAATACGGCTTAGCTGTGAATAACCGCGTCACGGCGCGCCGCAACGTCTTGTTAGGAAGCAAGGATGCTCAATCGATTGTTCGGCTTTCTCGGCTCGGACTTGGCCGTTGATCTAGGGACGGTCAACACCCGGATCAGCGTTCCCGGCCAGGGTCTCGTTCTGGATGAGCCTTCGGTGGTCGCCGTGGAACAGTCGGGGCGTCGGGTATTCGCAGAAGGCTGCGCGGTCGGCCATCTTGCCAGCCAAATGTTGGGCCGCGCGCCCGGGACGATTTCCGTCGTCCGGCCGATGCGAGAGGGCGTTATCTACGACTTCGAGCTGGCCGAAGCGATGTTGCGATATTTCTTGCGAAAAGCGCAGGGTGGCGGCTGGCAGTTTGGTCCTCGAGTGATGATCACGGTACCGGGTTCTATTTCTCCGGTGGAAAAACGTGCCGTTTTCAACAGTGGACTTCGTGCCGGCGCGCGGCAAGTGTTGCTGTTGCCGCAACACAAGGCGGCGGCGATTGGTGTCGGTCTGCCAATTGCCGAGCCGGTTGCCAGCATGGTCTGCGATATTGGCGGCGGCACGACGGAAGCAGCCGTGATGAGTTTGAATGATCTCGTCTCCAGCCACTCGATTCGCGTTGGCGGCGACCAAATGAACGCCGCGCTGATTGAGTACCTGAAACGAAACTATCAGCTGCGGGTCGGCGTGGCGGGAGCCGAGCGGTTGCGTATCGAGCTGGGCAGTGCGTTTACACTCGAAACTGAAATCACGGACGAAGTTTCGGGCGTCGATCAGATCAGCGGTTTGCCGCGCAAGGCATCGATCACCAGCGAGGAAGTCCGCGAGGCGTTGGCCGAACCACTTCACGCGATCGTGGTCGCGATCAAAGAAACGATCGACGGCTGTAGTCCTGATTTGGCTTCCGACTTGGTTGAAAACGGCCTCGTGCTGACCGGCGGCGGCGCGTTGCTAAGGCGGATGGATCGGTTTATCAGTGAACAGACCGGTCTGCCCTGCCGCGTTTCCGATTCGCCGCTCGAAGACGTCGCCCGGGGCAGCCAGATTTGCCTCGAACAACTTCCGCGGTGGCGCGACGCGGTGGAGTCCAGTGACGATGATGTCCCGGTCCGCCCGGCAATTTGACTGGCATCGAATATTTCGCCGAGCGGACGACTGCCAGGTGCTCGCCGATCCACGGATCCGCATGCGCTGGCTGCTCTCACTGTACTTGGTTTTCTCGGGCCTCATCTTTGGCCGCTGTTTGCAATTGGAAATCACTGCCGGTGATCACTCGCGGCAGCGGATGCTCGCGGCGCTGACGCAGGTAGAAGTTCTGGCCGCAACCCGCGGGCGCATTCTGGCCCGCGACGGAACGATTCTTGCCCGAGATGTCCAAGTCGATGCGCTGCTGATGCATTACAACCAACTCGACGAACCACAACCTCGCCTTGCCGAGTTGTGTGGACTTTCCATCGGACAGTGGAAAAATCGCTGCAGCAAAATTAAAGCGCGCGTCGAACGAATGGCCGCCAGCGTCAATCGGCGGCGACAACTCAGTCGCCATGTGACGCCGTCGTCCTCGAGTGCCCAGAGCGATTGGACAGCGGTCGTCTCAACCGCCGTGGCCGCGGTCTTTTCGCCGCCCGAACAACTCCCGATAAGTCCGATCGCGATCCGCGAGCAAACCGAGCATCACACCATCGCGGTAGATATTCCACCGGCCGTTCGCGCCCAGGTAGAATCTCACCCCGATCGATATCCCGGCGTTACGGTGCGGCGAGTTCGTCAGCGGATATATCCGTTCGGGCAATTGGTATCGCATGCGGTTGGCTATGTGGCCGCCGATGGTCGCAAATTTGTGGTCGGAAAAACCGGCGTCGAAGGTAAATTTGATGCAGCGTTATCCGGTCGGCGGGGCGAAGGGACAAAGCGGTTTGACGCCGGCGGTAACTTAACGTCGGACACGATTGAGTTGCAGTCGGTGCCGGGCGAGGACGTTATTTTGACGATCGATACAGGGGTCCAAAAGCGGGCCGAAGTGCTGCTGGACGATGCTCTCCGTCGCACCGAGCTTCATTTTCGCCGGCAGCCAACCGATTCCAAGTCGCCGGCAACAATCGGCGGGGCGATCGTTGTAATGAACGTCCATACGGGCGAATTGATCGCGCTGGCATCCGCGCCACGTTTCAACTCAAACGACTTTGTCCGCGACAATTCGTCGAGTAAGCTGCGGTGGTTGAATAACGCGAATCAGGCGATGTTCCACCGAGCTGTACAAATGGTGGTTCCTCCGGGTTCCGCCTTCAAACCTCTGACGGCCATCGCCCTGTTGGAAGACGACGCATTCGACCGGAATGCGCCGATGGTCTGTCGAGGCTATCTACACAAAGCGGATCGGCAGCGTTGTTTGATCTTTCGAAAATATGGCGTTGGCCACGGCCCGATGAACCTCGACGCCGCTATCACCCAGAGTTGCAACGTCTACTTTTTCCATCACGCGGCGCAAAGCGGTCCTCGTGCGCTCGTTCACTGGGCTGCATGTTTTGGGTTTGGTCAACGGACGGGAATCGAACTCGCTCACGAAGCCGGGGGCCACTTGCCGACGCCACAGAGGTTTGCAGACGAGTCTCGGCAGTGGACGGTTTCCGATACGCAAGCGATTGCCATTGGACAGGGCCGGCTGATGGTAACGCCGTTGCAAATCGCGCGGATGATGGCGGCCATCGGTAACGGCGGACATCTCGTACGTTCGACAATCACTCGTGAATTAGTCACGGCACAAGTGGAACAAGAGACGCGCGTCGCGGGTGCCAAAACCGCGATTCCCGGCTTGCGGCCCGAGACACTGCAAACCATTTCGGCGAGCTTGCGTCGCGTCGTATCCGATCCCGCGGGAACCGCTTATCGCGCGTTTCAATCGCTGGACCTTACGGTTGCTGGAAAAACCGGCACCGCTCAAACTGGCGCTGGCAACGAAGACCACGCTTGGTTCGCCGGTTTTGCGCCGGCCGATCGTCCACAAGTTGCATTCGCCGTCGTGCTCGAACACGCCGGTAGCGGGGCCAAACAAGCCGCACCCGTTGCCCGCGACTTGCTGAAGCACATGGCTGAAGCCGGTTGGTTCGAAGAACGACAGGCGACCGCAGACGAGCGATAACCGCCGCGAACCCGGCGATTCGCAGCGGGAAA
>JAYZEI010000178.1:0-6190 GCA_036337375.1 Planctomycetota bacterium
TCGAGAATTATATTTTTCCATCAGCAACCTTCCGCATCTTCAGGGCACAAGTACGGCAGTGGTAGCAGGATAAGGCGTGCCGCCGCGATTCGCAACCGACCGAAGATGCTTGGCGGGGTTTTGTCGGGCAATACGAACGAATTTCACGTATGCCGGACGCGACTAGTACCTAGCGGTCGCTGCGTCGATTATAATCCGGCAGTCAGAGTTTTAATCAGCAGCGACGGTGGGAGCGTTTCGCACGTTAATCCCTTACCGCCGCTTCGGGTTACTGGCAGCCTGCAAATTACTGGCAGCCTGCAAACAAACAGGAGATTTCCGATGCGTCGATCCAAGCCAACTGCCGTCGCGTTGTGCATTGCCATGAGTCTTCTTTGCGCGGCCGCTGCGCAGGCCGAAAAGAAAGCCGAAAAGAAAGCCGAAAAGGTCAGTGTGCTGATCGTGACGGGATTCGACGTCGGCAGTCACAAATGGCAGGAGGCAAGTTCCGAGACCGCGGCGATCCTGAGCAAGTCGGGTCGGTTCGATGTAAAAATCGCCGAGAGCCTCGATGTTTTGGCCACGTCCGCGTTAAAGGACTACGATGTGCTGGTGCTCAACTATGGATTCTGGAAACAAGGCGGCCCGAGCGATGAAGGCAAAGCGGGCCTGTTGAATTATGTCAAGGGCGGCAAAGGTGTCGTCGCGCTGCACTTCGCTTGCAGTTCGTTCCAGGAGTGGGACGAATACCACGAACTAATTGGCCGTTGGTGGAAGAAGGGCAAGGGCGGCCACGGGCCGTTTGGTAAGTTCACCGTCAACGTTGCGGACAAAGAACACCCCATCGCCAAGGGCATTAAGGATTTTGAAACGAGCGACGAGCTTTATGCGAAGCTCAGCGGCGATGCCAAAATTCACGTGCTGGCGACCGCCTTTTCTGAGTGGAGTGGCAAGGTCGAGCCGATCATCTTTTCCAAACCATACGGCAAGGGACGCGTTGTGCAAAACGTGCTGGGCCACGGACCCAAAGCACGGGCGAACGAGTCGTACCAAAAACTCATTTGCCGTTGCACGGAGTGGGCCGCCACGGGCTCGGTTACTGTCGATTAGTGGCGCAATTCTATCTTGGGTCGGCACCGGTTTAGCCGCTCGCCCTCAGCGGACTGACGGTTGCTGTAGCGGCGGACTTGTTGCAATCGGATAAGTTGGAATATTCGTCCAACCCGCAATACGTGCAAACCCTGCCCAATTTAAGCGGATATGCATGTTCGCGGTGTCCGCTGCCGAAGAGAACTTCGGGCGACGGCGCCCGACCCTCACGTTGGACGAATCCGAGACTTAACCAGCCAAGATTGACACCAATGCTCGAAAACAAAATTATTGAATTTGTAGCCAATAAAAGTCATACCGATCCGGTCGTGCTGCCGGCCGGCACCGATTCGGTCTCGTGGGCCGATCGCGCGCTCGATCAAGCCGATCAGCTTATCGATCACGCCAATCGTGCGGAAGCGACGTGTCCGCTGTCCGTCGTGATTCCCGTGTACAACGAACGCAGCATTATCGACGAGATTGTCCGCGGCATTGTTGCGCTGCCGATCCACAAAGAAATTCTGATTGTGGACGACGCCAGTGATGACGGAACCGGGCAACTTGTTGAACGGCTGGCCGAACAATTCATCGAAGTCTCTGTTATTCGCCATGAAATAAACCGCGGTAAGGGCGCTGCGCTGCAGACCGGTTTCGAACGTGCTGTGGGCGATGTCATCGTCGTCCAAGATGCGGATCTTAGATACGATCCCAAAGATATTCTGATGCTCGCCCAGCCGATCATCGCCAAGCGGTGCGATGTGGTGTACGGCTCGCGTTTTCTCGCGCCAATCCACGAAAACTCTTCGTGGTGGTACCGATTCGGCAACCGCGTATTCACGCGACTGTCCAATATATTCACCGGCCAGAGACTGACTGACGTTGAAACATGCTACAAGGCGTTCCGCCGCGGTGTTGTCCGCGAATTTGCGCTGCGGCAAGAACGATTTGGTTTTGAACCCGAGTTAACCGCTAAAATCGCGAGGCGCGGCTATCATATTTATGAGATGCCCGTGGATTTCGGCGGCCGCAGTTGCCCTACAGAAAAATCGATCAGTATCAAGAGTGCATTCAGCAAGCTGTGGTGCATCGTTCGTTACGGCATTGCCGACTGAGGCGAGATCGAAAAACCGCCTGCTTCCGGCACTTCTAATCGCTTGTTGAGGGCTATCTGAGTCGGGCCGTTTTGCGAGTTGTCATCCGTCGCCAACACGACGACGGTTGTATGTGAAATACCTGCCGGTGCCGCGGCACAATATAAAAATGCCCGCGTTCCTACCAACACACGGGCAGCCTTACGCCGTTTTCATGGCAACGACGTCGCAGCATGACCCTCCACTGCCCCTTCAATGCACCGGTGGAGACCATTAGCATAAACTAAGGCTTGCGGGCCCTTTGGCTTTCTCAACACAAGATTTTCATGTCATTCGCCGGATTTCACGTCGCCGCCTTTGAAAGTCGCCGCCTGGACGACATGGCGCGGCTGATTGAACGTCACGGTGGTGTCGCTCACGTCGCCCCGTCGATGCGAGAAGTGCCGCTCAAAGATAACCACGGAGCTATCGATTTCGCCAACCGCCTGATGACGGCGCAAATCGATGCCGTGATTCTGCTGACCGGAGTAGGCACGCGGCATCTTGTGGCCGCCGTCGAACGGCATGTAGATCGGGAGCGGTTTCTCGACGCGCTGCAGGACACGACAACAATCGCTCGCGGACCCAAACCGGTTGCCGCGCTGAAGGAATTCGACATCACGCCGACGCATAGAGTGCCCGAGCCAAATACTTGGCGTGAGTTATTACAGACCATTGACGAGCAGATGGCGATTTCCGGGCAGGTGGTTGGCTTGCAGGAATACGGCCAGCCGAATCCGAGTCTAGTCGCCGGTCTCGAGGCTCGCGGCGCGACCGTCGTACGCGTGAAAGTCTACGACTGGGCACTGCCGGAAGACACGTCGACTCTCGAGCGAACCATACGAAAAATTTGTGATGGTGAAATTGAGGTCGCGATTTTTACTTCGGCCAATCAGGTGGCGAATTTGCTGGCGGTAGCCGATTCTCTGAAGCTAACGGATCGTCTGTGCCAAGCGTTTAATAACTTGGTGGTGGCTTCGATTGGTCCGACGACCAGCGATCGGTTGCGGCAAGAGGAATTGCCGGTCGATTTGGAGCCCGTACACGCGAAGATGGGCCAGCTTGTCGCGGTCACCGCCGAACGGTCTGCGGCGATTCTGCAGCGCAAACGAAAATTAACTGAAGTGCTCTCCGCGCGGCCAATTCGGGACACGGTGGTTGACCGTGAGCAATCGTGGTACGACAGTTTGCTGATGAAAGCTTGCCGCCGCGAGCCGACCGAGCGGACACCGGTTTGGCTGATGCGGCAGGCCGGCCGTTATATGCGCGAATACCGTAAAATCCGCGAGCAGGTGTCGTTTCTCGAGCTTTGCAAAGATCCGTCGCTTTGCGCCGAAGTTGCGATCACGGCCGCCGACCGCTTAGGTGTCGACGCAGCGATTATTTTTTCCGACCTGCTGCCGATCCTCGAACCGATGGGGCTGGAACTGGAGTACAGCAAAGAGGGCGGTCCGGTAATTCACAACCCCGTGCGGGACGCGCCGGACGTTGAGCGGATTCTGGAATTGGAAAGCGTCGATTCGCTGCACTACGTAATGGAAACGTGTCGTATTACCCGCGCTGAAATGCCTGCCGCGCTGCCGCTACTTGGCTTTGCCGGCGCGCCGTTTACATTGGCCAGTTACGTTATTGAAGGTGGCGGCTCACGAAACTACCTGCACACAAAAACGCTCATGTATCGCGACCCGGGCGCTTGGGATGAACTGATGTCGCGGCTGGTCCGCGGGATAACCAAGTACCTCAATGCCCAAATCTCCGCCGGCGTCCAGGCGGTCCAGATTTTTGACAGTTGGGTCGGCTGCCTTTCTCCGGAAGACTATCGGCAGTTTGTTTTGCCGCATTCGCAGACCCTCATTGCCGGAATCACTGCGGACGTTCCGGTCATTCACTTTGGCACCGGCAATCCAGCGCTGTTGCCGCTACTGGCCGAAGCGGGCGGGCAGGTTGTTGGCGTCGATTGGCGCGTGCAACTTGACGATGCATGGGAGTTGGTCGGGCACGACCGCGCCGTACAGGGCAATCTCGACCCACTGATGCTATTGGCCGAAATGGGCGACATCCGCGCGGCCGCAGCCGATATCCTCGACCAGGCCGCCGGACGGCCCGGCCACATTTTCAACCTCGGCCACGGTATCATCCCGCAAACACCTGTCGATAATGCCATCGCGCTGGTCGATGCGGTGAAAGAGCTATCGGCCAACTAGCAGTCCCGGGGCTACTTCAACGATTCCAAAAAACCCGTGACCAGTTTTAAAGTCTCCTCCGTTCGGTTCCAGTGGATCAAATGACCAACATCATCGAATCGTATGCGGGTGCAATCCTCGATGGTGCTCTCGATCAACTCGGCGTCGTCATCGACAAGCATTCCGCCGACCGCCTTATCTGCCTGCAGTAACAGGACCGGACAGTGAATCTTTGAAAGAAGGCCGTGAAAGTCATAGCCTTCGAGCCATCGCTGCTCAACAATCGGTGGCATCACCGCCGGATCGACTCTTGCCAAACAGCTTGCTGCAAATCGCAGAGCGGTTGGATCGCGCAGGTCGCCGAGGCGTAATAGCCGTTCGTCGCCCGGCGGGCCAAATCGCAGTTCGGCCAACTCGCAGGCGTACTGCGCAACTGATTTCCCGGGTTCCAGCAGAGCTTGAATGCCTTTGAAGTAACTCAGCAGCGGCGTCCGAGCCATCCGCGCACCCATGGTCTCAAAGGGCGGATCCTCCAGCACGATCGCATGGACGCGATCCGCCGCTGCGGCGGCAACGGCCGCCGTCACCATGGCGCCCAGCGAGTGTCCAAATAGGACGACGGGGCAATCGAGTTGCTCGACGAACCAGATTGCTTGCTCGACGTAATCTACGGTCCGATATTCGCCCTCAATGCGATCCGAACCGCCGTGACCCGGGAAATCGAGGGCATGAATTTCCCATCGCGCGGCGAGCGTCGGGATCAGCGGCACGAAGTCCTGCCAGCGTCGGGTGACGCCATGAAAAAGCACCAGCGCCTGCCCCGGCGTGCCGGTCGTCGCGACATTCAACCGATAGCCTTTGCGGCTAAGTACGTACTCGTTTACTGCTTGAACGTGCATTTCCGTGCGTCTGACCTATATGGAAACGTCAATTCGTAGAGTATGCCATCCTGATTGCGCTGTCAAATTTTCAGCCTCGCATCCTTGGCGCGTTTGCGGCTTTGCGCGAGACTAGTGTCTTATGCAAATTGCAAAATACCATTCCGGTGACGGTCCGCGCGTGGGCCGCATCGACGGAGATCACCTAGTGCCGCTGACGGCAGGTGTTTCATTATTCGAAATATTTGAAGCCGCCGACCCGCTGACGGTGATCGAAAAGGCGACGGATACGGCGTCGGCAGGTATTTTGCTGGACGATGTCAATCTACTCGCACCGATCGATCAGCATGAAGTGTGGGCTGCGGGCGTCACCTACATCCGCAGCAAGACCGCGCGAATGGAAGAATCGGAAGCGGCGGCCGATTGTTACGATCGTGTCTACATTGCCGACCGGCCAGAGCTTTTTTTCAAGGCGGTTCCGCATCGCGTGTCTGGAACCGGGCAGCCGGTGCGGATTCGCCAAGACTCAAATTGGAATGTGCCGGAACCGGAATTGGCGTTGGTATTGAACACGAATCTACAAATCGTTGGATTCACGGTCGGCAATGACATGAGCAGCCGGGATATCGAAGGCGACAATCCGCTTTATTTACCGCAGGCAAAAGTTTATAGCGAGTGTTGTGGCCTGGGTCCGTGGATTACGCTGGCCGCCGCGATGCCACCGCCAGCCGAGATAGGCATCCGGCTCGCGGTTCGTCGCGGTGAAGGCATCGTATTCGAAGATGAAACCAACGCTGGCCAAATGGCGCGATCGTTCGAGGATTTGGTTTCCTGGCTGGCGCGGGACAACACATTCCCCACGGGCGCCGTGCTGCTGACCGGAACAGGGATCGTTCCGGACGACTTTTCACTGCAACCTGCCGACGTGGTG
>JAYZEI010000179.1:0-18780 GCA_036337375.1 Planctomycetota bacterium
TCGATATTTATACTTGGCTGGTAAGCCGGCAAAATCGGCTCGATCCGGTCCGCGACGTCGGCGACGAGCGGATTCCGCCCGGCGGCACGCCCGGCTATGCGACGTTGAATATGCGATTGGGGCGTTCGTTTGGCGATCGCGGTCAGCATCGATTCAGCCTAGGCCTGGAAAACATTACTGACGAGCCATATCTCGTGCACGGTTCGGGTGTCTTCGGCACGGGATTCACTGCGCGTCTGGGCTATTCCTGGTGGCGGTAGAGAGAATTTCGGCGACTAGTCGGTGAAATTCTGACTTTTATCATCCTCCGGAAGATTCCGCGACCTTGGCTTTCGTTTCTCTCGCCATTAGACTGCGCATCTTTCCAAGAGAAAGGTCAAAGGGACGATGCGCGCGAATTTTCCGGCCTACTTTCTTTTGTTTGCGGCGGTTACGCTGCCGACGATTTCTTCGGCTCAGAAGCCCAAGTACGGTCCGGGGGATCCGGCGGCGACTTGGAAAGAAGCCGATTCGATCGATGGCCGTTGGAACGATACCGACGTTGGGCCGTTCCTGGCGAGTGTGTTGGCCTCGCCGGGTGGAACGGCGGCCAAAGGGCTGTCGATCAAAGTGGGTGACAGGCAGCAGGGCGCGGTCTGCTACGACACGAAAACCATGTCGTTTCGCGCGGGGTGGACGGGGGGCTTTGTTAAATTCGACCCGCGGCGTTATGGAATCGTCAAATCGCCGTCGATTTCAGGCAAAGTCCAGTTTCACAATTCGCAGCTGGGCTGGGCGAAATCGTCCGTCGAATACCGAGGGCTTTACGTTCACGGCCCCCGCATCGTTTTGAGCTATCGCGTGGACGGCGCAGAAGTGCTGGAATTTCCCTGGCTGCACGAAGTCGCGTCGCATCCGGTATTCACCCGCACCTTCGAAATTGCCGCGCACGAAAAATCGTTGACGCTTTCGGTCAGCGAAAGTTTGGGCACGCCGTTCGGGGCGTTCGCGGATGCTGACAATCGGACCCACGGGGCCCATTACCGGCGCGGCCAGCAGGAAGCGGTCGTCTGGATAGAAAGTTCGGCAGACAGCAGCCGGATTAGCTTTACGGATTCGGGGCATCTGGGACTTGTGCTGAAGCCGTCCGCCGGCGTGACCCGATTTACAGTCGCGGTCTGTCCGCCACGAGGCCAGGAGAAACCGGCCAACGTGATCACGCCAATAGGCCTCGACCGCGAGTTGCAAAAGCTAATCAAACCTGGCGCGTCGCTCTGGCCGCAGCCGCTCACCACAAAGGGCGTGATTAGCCCGCCGAGCGATTTTCCCTATGTCATCGACACGATCACCGTGCCGTTCAACAATCCCTACAAGGCGCTGATGTTCCTCAGCGGCCACGACTTTTTTTCCAGCGGCGATATGGCCGCTTGTACTTTGCACGGCGACGTGTGGCTGATCAGCGGCATCGATGAGCGGCTGGAGAAGAACACCTGGCGACGTTTCGCGACCGGACTGCATCAGCCATTGGGTCTGCGGATCATTGACGACAAAGTCCATGTGCTGGGTAAAGACCAGATCACGCGTCTGCACGACCGAAACGGGGATGGCGAAGCGGATTTTTACGAAAACTTCAACAACGACGGCGCGACGTCGCAGGGAGGTCACGATTACGCCTCGTGTCTGGAGACCGATCCGGCCGGCAATTTCTACTATATCCGGGCGGGCCAAGGTGTTTGTCGGGTTACCAAGGACGGCAGCCTGCACGAATCAATTGCGACCGGGTTCCGCAATCCGATCGGCCTTGGTGTCGGACCGGGTGGCGAAGTGACGGCATCGCCGCAGGAAGGCACCTGGACGCCTGCGTCGTTTATCGCGCAGATCAAACGCGGCGGCTATTACGGTTTTGGTGGCCCGAAAGTTACGGCGGACCGCCCGCTTGGTTACGACCGGCCGCTCTGCTGGATTCCGCGCGAGCACGACGGCTCCAGCGGCGGCCAGGTTTGGGTCACCAGCAATCGTTGGGGGCCGCTGGCCAAGCAAATGCTGCATCTTTCTTACGGCCGCTGCCAGATGTGTCTTGTCTTGCGCGAAGCGGTCAAAGGCGTCGTGCAGGGGGGCACTTACAAATTCCCGCTGGTCTTCGAATCGGGCGTCATGCGGGGCCGATTCAGCCCGCACGATGGACAGCTATATCTTTCCGGTCTTCGCGGCTGGCAGTGCGCGGCAACCAAAGATGGTTGCATCCAGCGGGTAAGGTACACCGGCAAGCCGGCCGACTTGCCGGTGGGATTGAACGTCCGCAAGGATGGTTTAGTGCTGAGATTCTCGCGGCCGGTTGACCGACAGGCCGCGTCGGACCCGGACAATTTTCACGTCGAACAGTGGAATTACCGGTATTCGAGCAATTACGGTTCTAAAGATTACAAAGTTTCCGATCCCAACCGCACTGGCCGAGACGAAGTCGAAGTGTTCGGCGTCCGGATGTTAGATGATCGAACCGTTTTCCTTGAAGTTGAAGAAGTCCGGCCGGTGATGCAGATGGGAATTAGTTACGCAATCAAAGCCGTAGATGGTGTAGACGTGCGGCAGACGATCTATAATACGATCAACGCCGTGCCGTAATGGGGGATCGAGTTGCTTGTTGGTACAGACGATTCTACCGCACCCGTGAAATTTCAGGAGAATCAAAATGCGTGGGAATCTGTTGTTTGTTGGTTTGCTGATGGTCGTTGCCGCCACCACGAATGCCGAGGAATTACCGGTCGTTTTTCAAGAAGATTTTGAAAAGGGTGCGGATCGTTGGGAGCCGACCGACGCGGCCGCGTGGAAGATCGAAGCGGTCGGCGACAACTCGGTGTACAGCCAGTTCAAGAAGCAGAGCAAATACAAGCCGCCACATCGCAGCCCTTATAACATCGCGTTGATCCGGGGAGTTAATGTCGGCGACTTTGTGCTGACCGCGAGAGTCCGCAGCACGCATCCGGACTACGGCCATCGCGACGTCTGTTTGTTTTTCGGTTACCAAGACGCGGCGCATTTTCATTACGTACATCTGGGTAAAAAGGCCGATGCGCATGCCAACCAGATTTTCATCGTCAACAAAGCGCCGCGAACCAAAATTTCGATCACGACTACCAAAGGCACGAATTGGGATGACCAGTGGCACAGTGTCAAAATTATCCGGACGGTTCAAGACGGCAGGATCGAGGTATATTTCGACGATATGAAAAAGCCGGTGATGACCGCCAAGGACACCACGTTTCAGTGGGGCCGAGTCGGTCTGGGCTCGTTCGACGACACGGGCCACTGGGATGATATTGTGCTGCGTGGCAAATTGGTCAAAAAGCCCTGATACAGGAAGCCGGGCACCTCTTTTCGATGACCGCATCTGCACCCGCCGAAAAAGTCGCCATCGTCACCGGTGCCGGTCGCGGCATCGGCCGCAGCATCGCCATAGCACTGGCGGCCAATGGTGTGCGGGTCGTCTTGGCCGCGCGGTCTGAAGATCAGATTGCCGAGACTGCTGCTCGGATTGAAGCCGACGGCGGGCAGGCGGCGGCGATTGTCGCCGACGTAACAAATGAGTCGTCGATTTGCGATGTAGTGGCCCAGACGATCGGCCGTTGGGGGAGGCTCGACATCCTGATTAATAATGCGGGTGTGGGAGTTTTCCAGCCACTCGAAGAGACAGCGACAAAAACTTGGGACGAAATCCAAGACGTTAATGCCCGCGGTGCGTTTTTGTTTTGCCGTGAAGCGATCCCGCACCTGCGGCGGCAAACGACGTCTTACATCATTAATATTGCGTCGGTAGTCGCCGTAAAAGGCTATATCAATCAAGCCGCTTACAGCGCGTCGAAGCACGCCCTGCTTGGCATGTCCAAGGCGCTCGCCAAGGAGGTGCAGTCGGACGGCATTCGCGTCCACGCCATCAATCCCGGCGGCGTGGCAACCGATTTGGTCAAGCAGGCGCGTCCCGACATCGACCCGGCGGATTTGATTGCGCCGGAGCAAATCGCAAACATCGTCGTGTTTCTGGTATCGCAGTCGGGCAATGCGGTGATCGACGAAATCAACGTCCGCCGCGCCAGTTCGACGCCCTGGGCCTGATCAGAAGGCGCCAAGGTTGTCGGTTCAGTACTAGCGAATCCGCGGGTCGTTGCGTACCATCATGCGAGGTTATCCGCTCGAACATCTATTCGTTTAAAGGGAACATTTACCATGAAAACGCATGACATGAAACTTGTCAGTGCTGTGATGACAATCTGCCTTTTGTTCTCCACGCCGCTTCTAGCGGGCGAAAAGCACACCCTGTTTAACGGCAAGAATCTCGATGGCTGGTCTGGAAACCCGGATCTCTGGAAAGCCAGCGACGGTGCGATTGTCGGATCGACGGTCGACAAAAAGATCGGTGGCAATACGTTTCTTGTCTGGGAGGGTGGGGACGTTAGCGATTTTAAATTGACGCTCGAAGCCAAGATCGTGGGCAACAATAATTCCGGCATCCAATATCGCAGTAAGCTGGCCGATCCAAAAACGTGGCGCGTGATCGGTTATCAAGCCGACATTCATCCCGCTCCGCGGTACACCGCGATGCTTTACGGCGAAGGTACCGGCCGTGGAATTATCGCTCAGCGGGGAACGAGGGTTGTCGTGGATGCCGACTCGGGCAAGCCCAAGGTTGTCGAGAATGCGGAGAAGGTCGAGCCCATCAAGATTTCGGAGTGGCATGAGTATACCGTCATCGCCCGCGGCGACCGGCTCATCCACAAAGTCGATGGAAAAGTTGCGGTTGAGATCACCGACAATCACGCCAAGCGATCGGCCAGTGGCGTTATTGCTCTGCAGTTGCACGCCGGCGGGCCGATGACGGCATATTTTCGCAACATCGTGTTGGAAAAACTCGGCAGCGATTCGGCAGCGGAGGCCGAACCGAAGAAACCGCAATTGAATGTGCCGCCGGCCGGATTTACGGCGGTGTTTAACGGCAAGGATCTCACCGGTTGGAAAGGACTGGTCGGCAACCCAAAGACCCGCGCGGCGATGTCGCCCGAACAACTGGCCAAAGCGCAGGCCGCCGCCGACGAAAGCATGAGACAGCACTGGAAGGTTGAAGATGGCGTATTCGTTTTCGACGGCAAGGGAAAAAGCCTCTGTACGGCGAAGGATTATGCGAACTTTGAAATGTACGTCGACTGGAAAATTAAACCTCGTGGCGACAGCGGTATTTACCTGCGGGGCAGTCCGCAAGTGCAGATTTGGGATCCGCAGCAGCACGGCGTGGGTTCCGGCGGGTTGTTCAACAACAAGAAAAACCCGTCCAAGCCATCGGAAACGGCCGACAATCCCATTGGCGAGTGGAACACGTTTTACATTAAAATGGTAGGCGAGCGCGTCACGATTAAGCTGAATGGCAAGCTGGTTGTTGACAACGTTGTGCTCGAGAATTACTGGGAGCGTGGCAAGCCGATTTACCCAACCGGCCAGATCGAGCTGCAAAATCACGGAAATACATTGTGGTTCCGCAACATCTACATTCGCGAGCTACCTTGAACTGCCGATTAGTTCTGAGAATGCGTGTTGTCCAATTTTTGTCGCTGGTGACCGCCGTTTGTTGGCCCGCCCAGTTGGCGGAGCTTCGTGCCGACGAAGCTGCGGACGCGTTCGTTGACGGCGCCGCCGATATCTTTGCGAGGCGGTGTTTAAAATGCCACAACAGTATCGACCACAAAGGCGATTTCTCGCTGCAAACGGCGGAAGAGCTATTTGACAGCGGTTTGGTCGAACCGGGTGACGCGGCGGGCAGCGAACTGTTCGAAGCGATCACGCCGCAGGGTAAGCAGCGGGCCGAAATGCCGAAAGGCGCGAAGCCGCTGGAGGCAGACGAAATCGCTGTCATTCGCGACTGGATTAACGCTGGGGCCAAGTGGCCCGACGGCTTTAGCGTCGAAGAGCCCGTCGTGCGGGATTTCAACTGGTGGTCGTTCAAGCCAATGCATCGAGTCGATGTACCAAACTTTGAGTCATCTCCGGAAGACGCCGCTTGGATTCGCACGCCGATCGATGCCTTCATTCTGAAAAAATTGAAAAGCAAGGGTCTGACGCCGAGCAGGGAGGCCGATCGCCGGACGTTGATCCGGCGGGTGACGTACGACTTGATCGGTCTGCCGCCGCTGCCGGAAGAAGTGGAGGCATTTGTAGCCGACCCCGACTCGATGGCCTACGAGCGGCTGGTCGAACGGCTACTGGCATCCAAACACTACGGCGAGCGCTGGGCGCGGCACTGGTTGGACGTGGTCAAGTACGCCGATACGTGCGGATACGATAAAGATAAACTTCGCCCCAATGCGTGGCCTTATCGAGACTATGTCATCCGTTCGTTTAATGATGACAAGCCGTATGCGCGGTTCGTTCAAGAACAAATTGCCGGCGATGCGCTGTTTCCCGGCCACCCGGACGGCACCCTTGGGCTGGGATTTGTCGCGGCCGGCCCGTGGGATTTTATCGGTCACGTCGAAGTGTCCGAGTCAAAAATTGACGGTCGCGTTGCGCGGCACCTCGACCGAGACGAGATGGTCACCAACACGCTGAATACCTTTTGCAGCCTGACCGTGCAGTGTGCGCGGTGTCACAATCACAAGTTCGACCCGTTTACCCAACGGCACTACTACGGGTTGCAAGCTGTTTTTGCCGCGGTCGATCGCGCGGAACGACCTTATGCGAATGCGAAAACGGAAAAACGGCGGGGGGAACTCAACGGGCGGCTTGCCGATTTGCGCAAACAGATCGGCGACCTGCAGGCCGAAATCAAAACCGCAGGGGGCGATGAACTCAGCGGGCTGGAAAAACAGGTCGACGCGCTCAAATCAAAGACGCAGCCGCAGGGCAAACGACCGGAATTCGGTTACCACAGCAAGATTGAAAAATCGCCCGACAGGGCGAAGTGGGTGCAGATTGATCTCGGCCGCGAAGTTGAACTGCGACGCGTGTTGCTGCATCCTTGCCATGATGAATTCGGCGGAATCGGTAGCGGTTTTGGGTTTCCCGTGCGGTTTAAGGTCGAAGCGTCCGGCGATCCCGAATTCAAAGACCGGGTTGTGTTGGCCGATGAAACGGCTGCCGACCTGCCGAATCCGGCACTCGCGGCTTACACCGTCGAAAAACAGGCGCAAGCGCGCTACCTTCGGGTGACGGCGACCAGGCTCGCGGAGCGGAAAAACGACTTCATTTTCGCGTTGGCAGAAGTTGAGGTGTTCGACGCCGCGGACAAAAACCTCGCCCTGAAATCAAAAGTTACGTCGCCCGATTCGATCGAGGGCCCTCCGCGCTGGCGGCGAACGAATCTGGTAGACGGTATCTGGCCACAAGCAGTTGATGCAAACGCAGCACTCGCGTTAGAGCAGGCCAGTCAGAAACTAAAGGACTTACGTGATCGCATCCTCACACCACAGCGCCGCGAACGACGCCAGAACCTTGACGCGCAAGTCAAATCAATAACTGCCGAAATTGGTAAACTGCAGTCCGGCCAGATGGTCTACGCCGCGGCCACAACGTTTAAACCGCAGAGCAACTTCAAGCCGACATCGGGCAAGCCGCGGATGATCAAAGTGTTGCATCGGGGCAATATTTTGGAGCCCCGCGATGAAGTCCGTCCGGGAAGGGTGCCGCTTGCGGACGCGGACTCCTTCGAATTCGATTTGCCCAAGGACCACGGCGAGTCCGACCGTCGCGCGTCGTTGGCCCGATGGATCACCAACGAGGATCATCCGCTAACGTGGCGGTCGATCGTCAATCGCATCTGGCTGTATCACTTTAGTCAGGCCATTGTTGGTTCGCCAAACGACTTCGGACGTATGGGACAATTGCCAACGCATCCGGCGCTGCTCGATTGGTTGGCGATCGAGTTCCGCGATGGCGGCCAGTCATTCAAAAAAATGCACCGCCTGATTGTGACCAGTTCCGTGTATCGGCAGGCATCCGCGTACGCCGCGGCCAATGTAAAGATTGATAGCGGCAACCAATTTCTTTGGCGAATGAATCGGCGGCGGCTGGAAGCGGAAGAGATTCGCGATTCAATCCTGGCCGCCAGCGGCCGGCTTGACCGCACGATGGGCGGCCCGGGTTTTTATCTGTTTGCGTTGGAAAAGACGGCACACTCACCGCACTATGAGTATCATAAATTCGATCCGGAAGACAAACGCTCTCACCGGCGCAGCGTTTATCGCTTCATCGTCCGCTCGCAACCGGACCCTTTCATGACCACGCTCGACTGCGCCGATTCGTCGCAAAGTACGCCGCAACGCGACGAAACGCTGACGTCGCTGCAGGCGCTATCGCTACTGAACAACCATTTTAATATCGCTATGGCGAGGCATTTTGCTGCACGGCTTGAGAAAGAGCGAGAGGGTTTGCCACAGCAGGTCGAGCGGGCCGTGTGGCTGACCGTTGGCCGCGGACCAACGGCCGATGAACAAATGCAATTCGAAGCGTACGCATCGAAACACGGATTGCCAAATCTATGTCGCGTGTTGTTTAACTTAAGTGAATTTGTGTTTCTTGATTAATGGTGTGCCGCCCGTCTGCACGGATGGTTGGCATCGTAACGCCGCCCGTAAGAGAAGGACGTGGCGGCGGCGTGCTTCGCTTACGCTTTGTGTTAAAGGAAGGCCAGATTATGTTTTCGACCAGGCGCGAGTTTCTGACGCAAAACGCGTGGGGCTTTGGTGGCTTGGCGCTGGCGACGATGCTAATGGAAGAGCAAGCCGAGTCGGCAGTGGCGAATCCAGGCGAGGGCGGCGTGCTAGAGGTGTTGCATCATCCCGCGAAGGCAAAGCGCGTGGTGCAGCTTTTTATGGGTGGCGCGGCGAGTCATCTTGATATGTTTGACCACAAACCGGCACTGGAAAAACACCACGGGAAGAAATCCGATTTCGGCGAGCACGTTGAGGCATTCCAGAACGGGCTGGGTCCATGGATGAAATCGCCATTCAAATTTCAACCCTACGGAGCCTGCGGCAAGATGCTTAGCGATATCGTCGCGCCGTTGGGGACGTGTGCAGACGATATCGCTTTTGTCCACAATATCGTCGGTAAAACCGGCGTCCATAGCCAGGCGACGTATTTGCAGGCGACCGGTTTTCAGCGGCCCGGATTTCCGGGAATGGGCGCCTGGATCAGTTATGGTCTCGGCTCGCTGAACCGCAACTTGCCGACGTTCGTCGTGCTGCCCGACCATCGGGGTTACGCCAGCAACGGTCCAAAGAATTGGGGCGCCGCATTTCTTCCGGCCAGCGCCCAGGGGACGACGATTTTTCCCCAACGGAAAAACCCCATCGAAGATTTGCTGCCGAGGGCCGATTATGTAAACCGCGATAGCGACGGCGACGGACTGGCTCTGCTAAATCGCTTGAATCGCAGTTATCAACAACAGCGGCCCGGCGACTCACGACTCGAAGCCCGCATCCGTTCGTACGAGTTGGCGGCCAAGATGCAACTGAGCGCACCGGAGGCCCTGGATATCTCTAAAGAGCCGCAGCACATTCTGAAGATGTACGGCCTCGACCGCGCGGGCACAAAGTACCCGGACAAGATCAATCCGGAAGAAGAAATCGAGTATTTCGGCCGCAAATGCCTGATTGCACGCCGCTTGCTGGAACGCGATGTGCGATTCATTCAAATTTGGTCGGGCAACGACAATAGTTTTCCTCGCCGCAATTGGGACAGTCACGAAGATATCGAGCGCGACCACAAGCCGCTCGCGATGGGCATGGCTTTCGGCACCG
Organism: Planctomycetota bacterium; assembly: GCA_036337375.1. Taxonomy (GTDB): domain Bacteria; phylum Planctomycetota; class Planctomycetia; order Pirellulales; family UBA7805; genus JAYZEI01. The sequence continues at coordinate 9,762 of JAYZEI010000179.1, forward strand.
CCGCTCTGATTAAGGATCTCAAGCAGCGAGGATTGCTTGAGGATACGATCATACTCTGGACCACCGAGTTTGGCCGCATGCCGTCAACGCAAGGCAGCAAAGGCCGCGACCACAATCCTTATGTCTTTACGAATTGGTTGTGCGGTGGCGGCATCAAGGGCGGAGTCACCCACGGTCCGTCGGATCAGTGGGGTTACAAGCCGCTGGATCGGGAAAATCCGACGCAGGTTTACGATATCCACGCCACGATTTTGCACTTGTTAGGCGTCGATCACGAGAAACTGACGGTTCGCCACAACGGCATCGACCGTCGGCTAACCGATGTGCACGGGCATACCATCAAGGAATTGCTGGCGTCCACTTAGTCAGTCACACGTTCTGCCCCGGGCTGTGGTGATCGCTTAGAGATGCTAACGGGTGGGGCCGGCCCGCTGTTCCCTCGCGATGCTAGGTTCTTTGCCGCATTCAAACCGCCCGGCTCCCGCACTGTCCGGCCGCAGCAAATTGTCGCCGCGGGGGAACGTTATTTGTGCGCTTCACCTACAAGGTGTGCGAGCTCAGGCAAAATCAATTTGGTGACGGCAAGCTCAACGGCGGCGGTTGAGCCTGGCATGGTCAGCACCACGGTATCGCCGATCAACCCGCCGATTGCACGGCTGAGCATTGCGGCCGCGCCGATCTCTTTGTAACTGAGATAGCGAAACAGTTCGCCGTAACCCGGCAGCGGTTTGGAAATCAGCGCCGAGATGGTCTCGAACGTTTGATCGCGGCCGCTAATGCCTGTGCCGCCGGTCATCAGGATCGCATCGACGCCGTTGCGCGCCGCGAGTTCCGTTACCAGTTCCGTCATCGGTTTCGGCTCGTCCGGGATGATTTTTCGTTCGACAACTCGAAAGCCAGCTTCCGCGACGTGCGATGCCAGTAGTGCCCCGCCGCGATCGGTATCCATCGTCCGCGTATCGCTGACCGTGATTACCGCGCAGCAAATGACATCTGGCGAGTCAGCTCGGTGTTGTTGGACCGTTTCGTTCGTCATTTTTTGGACCTATTTTCGCTGGAAGCGTCCGAGGTTTTTGTCGTGCATCATCGCATTCATTTTAGGGAGAGCTTTCCAATGGCAGCGGTCGATGGGCCCGGAAGCCCAACGTATAAAAGACTTACGTTGCGGACTTACGACCCACGTAACTAACAAGTTACGGGGAACCCGCAGTAGTTGGGGCGATAAAAGTTGTCGTTTTGCTAGAATAGACATATATTAAGGAAGGCTGCGGCAAAATACGATAAGTCCCATTGAAGACATATCTAATGAGTCGAAAAAGATTCTCAATTCCCCGAATTCTTCTGGTTGTGGCCGCCGGCGTCGCAGGGGTCGCGCACGGTGACGTGTTTGTGCTCAGTACGGGTGGCGAGATTCACGGCGAATTGCTCAATCCGAATGAAGCGCCGCGGCAGCGTTATGTGATTCGACCCTATACCGGCGGAAAAGTAACCGTGTCCGCGGCGGCGGTTACCGAGGTCGTCAAGCAGCAGCCCATCGAAGTCGCCTACGACCAGATGAAATTGGAATTCGGCGACACCATCGCAGGGCAGTGGAAGCTGGCCGAGTGGTGCCGGGACAATGGCTTAATGGCCCAGCGCGACGCCCATTTGCAGCGCGTCGTCGAACTGGACCCAGACCATGGCGAGGCCCGGCGGCTACTGGGTTTTGATCGGGTCGGCGATCGCTGGATGACGCGAGACGAAGTCATGAAATCGCGAGGTTATGTCAAACATAACGGGCGTTGGGTCGTGCGGCAGCAAGCCGATATTTTTGCAAAGCGCGACAAGGAACGGGCGATCAAAAAGAAGTACTACGACGAAATTCGGCGTTGGCGAGGGTGGCTTGATCGCGAAGAAAAGAGCGTCGCCGCCGAGGCTTATATTTCCGACGTTCGCAGCCCCTACGCGATCGACGCGGTGCTCAAGAACTTTGAAGGCGTGAAGAAATATAAGCACAAAGTGATCTTCGCCCAGGCGTTGTCCAATATCCAGCACAGCCGTTCGATCCAGCAGCTGGTCGAGTGGTCCGTTCGGTTCGACGAATTGTCCGACAAAGAGGAAAATGAAGACTTCCGCTACTTGTGCTTCGATTTATTGGAACAGAAAAAACCGCCGATGGCCGTGGCGATGTACATCAACGCGTTGAAGAGTGACAAGAACCACGAGGTGAATCGCGGCGCGATCGGATTAGCCAGAATGGCCGACAAGTCGGCCGTGCAGCCGCTGATCGACGCGCTCGTTACCGAGCACAAGTTTAAAACGGGCCAAGGAAACCCCGGTCAGACGACGACGACGTTTGGCGGCCCCGTGGGCGGCCGTGGCGGCACATCGTTCGGCACCGGCGGCGGACCGAAAGTCGTGCGGCGGCTGATTCGCAACCGGGAAGTACTCGTGTCGCTCAAGGAGTTGACGGGAAAAGATTTTCATTTTGATCAAGCCGCTTGGCGTGCTTGGTACAAGACGCAAAAACCCGAAGCGCCCAAGATCAACACCCGGCGGGATTGATGTCGAAACCCACGGTCGCCATTCTTGGCGCCTCGTCGAATCCTAATAAATTTGGATATAAGTCACTCCGTGCGCACTTGAAGCGGGGCTATATCGTTTACCCGGTGAATCCAAAGGGTGGCGAGATCGACGGCCTGCGAGTCTACGAGCGGCTGGCCGACATTCCGGTCGAGCGCCTCGATCGGATTAGCATTTATCTTCCGCCGGCCGTGCTGTTGAAGCTGTTGCCCGAAGTCGCGGCCAAAGGCTGCGAGGAAATCTTCCTGAATCCCGGTACGGAAAGTGACGAAGTGATCGCCGGAGCGCGGGCATTGGGTTTGGAGCCGATCCAAGCGTGCAGCATCGTCGAGCTTGGTCTAATGCCCGATCGTGTCGAGTGAGCAGTCGCGAATTTGGCGGTTAGCCGAGTCCCCGGTTGAGGGGGCCGATAAGTTGTTTTACGAGAGCTTCGCGATTAGTTATCATTTCAGCACGAGGTGTTCCGTCAATTAGCATGCCAACCGGAGACCAAACCATGGCCGAACCTATTTCTCGTTGCCCCGATTGTGACAATGGCGGGCCCTTTTTCAGCCGTCGGGATTTTTTGAAGAAGACCGGCACGGGAGCAGCCGCTGCGGTTGCAATCGGTTCGTTACCGCCGACGGCATTGGCGGCGCCCAGCAAAAAACCGGCGGAAACTTATGTGAAATTGCTGCACGATTCACTGTCCGAAAAACAGCGCAGCGAGGTCTGCTTCGAGTGGGACTACCAACAACCGGGCCGAGGGCTGCTGCGTTCGCGGATTTCGAATAACTGGCGGATCACCAAGCCCGCCATTAAGAGCAATTTTTTCAACGCCGAGCAACAGCAGTTGATCCGCAGCGTTTTCGAAGGGATGGTCAATCCGGACTGGGTCGAGCGATTCGACAAGCAGTTTCAGGACGACATGGGCGGATTTGGGAAGCAGCAGAGTATTGCCATCTTTGGCGAGCCCGGCAGCGACAAGTTCGAGTTCGTGCTCAGTGGCCGCCACGGCACGATGCGGTGCGACGGCAATACGACGGATCATGTCTGCTTCGGCGCGCCGATTGTTTACGGGCACGCGGCCAGCGGTTATTACGAAAAGGCCAATCACCCCGGCAACGTGTTCTGGCATCAGGCAATCGCGGCCAACAACGTGTTCCAGATGCTCGACGGCAAACAGCGGCGGCAGGCGCTGCTGCCCAAAGCGGCGGACGAAGCGCTGATTGATTTCCAGGGCGCCGACGGCAAGTTTCCGGGCGTTCCGATTGGGGAGTTGTCCGGCGATCAACGGGAGCACTGTCAGGACGTTTTGAAGAAGTTGATCGAGCCGTATCGTCAATCGGATCGCGACGAAGTGGTTGCCGCACTCAAAGCGCAGGGCGGGCTCGACAAATGCTCGCTGGCTTTTTATCGCTTCGACGATATGGGCGAGGACGGCGTCTGGGATAATTGGCGGATTGAAGGCCCGTCGTTCGTTTGGCACTACCGCGGCGCGCCGCATGTGCACGTGTGGGTCAATATCGCCGACGATCCGAGCGTGACGCTGAACTCGAGGAACAACTCCGGGCCGCTGCGGAAATAGGCTTGATCGCGATTCGTTGCGGAATGCTGACTTGCCAAAGTGGCGCGAGGAAATCCGGCCCGCAGATTCAACATGTTGACCGTGTTGGGTCGTATACCTGGTCAATCGCGACGCCGGCGTCTTCGGACTGATCAACCCCTGCCAGAAGAAGTGGGCGGAAAGAAAAAACGGAGGAAGGCAAGCAGTAATGAGCGGGGTCGAGGTGCCGGATCAAATGCCGTGTGAGAAATGCGGAAAACTGACCGCCTACGACGGGACCATCGGGGCCAACGCCCCCTGCGAGCATTGCCGAACTCCCCGGCCCCACACCATGACCGGCTCGACCGGAAAACCGCTGCTTCCCTTTTTGATTTTCTTCGCCGGCGCATTTGTCTTCACCCTAGTCAACCCCTGGCACCTGGACGAAGATCAGCTCTTCTTTGTTTGCTTCGGTATATTTTGCCTGATGTTCCTTTTCCTTGGCGTGCTGCCCGTTGTGAAAGCCGTGTGGGAGGTCAAGCAGGAGTCGAAAGAAAAGGAGGAACGGTAGTGATCAAGCTGGCGCACCCCGGTGAGAAATAACGAGGTTCGAGGGGGGGCTCACGGTTTCGGGTCGACCTTCCAGTCTTTATTCACCTTCCTGCCGTAGTAGGGGTAGTAGTCCCAGGGAGCATCCTTGCCGAGGGCTCGGGGGTCCCCGGTTTTCGCCAAGTGTTTCTGCAGTCGGGCGCTGAGTTTTTTGCGGGCCTCGGCGTACTCGGGCTGAAGTGCAACGTTTACCAGCTGGTTGGGATCCTTGCGTATATCGTAGAGCTCCTCGGCCGGCCGCTTGGCGAAGGCCAGGTCGTAAAGCCGCTTGAAGCCGGGCTTGTCCTTATTGTCCATGAGCAGCTTCTTGGTGGGAGACGAGTCCACCTCGCCAAAGGGGATGTCACGGGCGCAGACCTTGCGGTCAGGGTCGCCAGCCGGCCAGCGGCCAGGCTCGTAATTTCTGATGTAGAGATATTTGTGTGTGCGGATGGCGCGGCAGGGATAGCCCTTACCTCCCTTGCGACAGCCATCGTGTCGTTCCATGGAGATGAACGCGGCGGAGAAATCGGTGAAAAGTCTCGTCTCGGTACGTCCCAGGTCGCTGAAGGCGGCAGCCAGGCTGTTGATCACATGGAAATTTCCCGGGCCTTGCTTCATCTCTCCAGGAACCTCCAGGCCGGCAGCCTCCAGGAAGGTGGGCGCCAGGGTGCTGAGGTTGATGATGCGGCCGTGCCCCCGTCCCGGATTCTTGATTCCCCCGGGCCAGCGAATGGCCAGCGGCACGCGTGTCCCCGCATCGTAGAGGCTGGCCTTGGCACGGGGAAAGGGCATGCCATGATCGCTGGTGACCACCACGATGGTGTTGTCAAGCTGGCCTCTCTTTTCCAGGGCGGCGATCGCGCGGCCTACCATCGTGTCGAAGTGTTCGATCTCCACGAAGTAATCGAGCAGGTCGTTCCTCACGATGGGGTGGTCGGGGAAGATCTGCGGCACGACGACCCTGGCTGGATCCTTCCCCGTTCGTTGCCCCGCGCCCTTCTCGTAGCCGCGATGGGGTTCATGCGTCCCCAGCCAGAAGCAGAAGGGTTGGTCCTTGTCGACCTGGGCGAGGAAGTCCTCGAAGTTTGCCGCGTAGTCCCTGTTGGCCATGCTTCTGAAGGGCGGCTTCAGTTTGCGGCGGTTGAACTCCGCGCCGGCGGGGTTGGTTTTGCGGCCTCCCGGCTCGAGCCGTCCGGGACTCCAGCCCTTGCCGGTAAACCCGATGGCGTAGCCCGCGTCCTTCAGCAGCTCTGTGTAGGTTTTGAACCTGGCGGGCAGGGTGCTGTGGATGTTGCCCGCCTCCTCCAGGCGCCAGATGGGCTGTCCCGTCAGGATGGCGCTCCGTGATGGACCGCAGGTGGGAGCATCGCAGAAAGCGTTATAGAAGTGAATGCCCTCACGGGCGATGCGGTCGAAGGCGGGCGTCTTGACCACCGGGTCATGGGCGGCCCCGGTGTGGGCATAGGACTGGTCGTCTGAAATGCAGAGGAGAATATTGGGCCGCCTGTCAGCGGCGTGAAGTGAGGCACCCAGAGAAAGCAGCGCCAGGGAGCAGAAAATAAGGCTGCTTTTCTTCATTTCTTTGAACGCTCCAGGAGTTGCAGGGCGTCGACGACCACAAATCCATCGGTCCCTTCATTGCCCAGGTAGACAGTGAGCTTATGCCCCGCCTTCAGATCAAGTGTTTTAAGTGTGCGAAATGCCGACCCTGGATCAAGTGACAGTCGTTGGTTGACAGTAATCTCCTGGCTCTTGCCGCCAGATTCAATGCGCAGGGGAACGTTGCTGGCACGGCTTGGATGGGGAGAGTATGCAAGGCGCAGGTCGTAGCGACCGCTTTTACTGATTTTCGTTTCAAAGGTCAGGCTGGCCGCGCCTTTGCCGGCGTTGTCGTCATGGATGTAGCCGATGCCAACATATGGGCGAAAGTTCCTGGATTCCTTCCAGGCACCTTTCTTAATTGCCGTGCGATCGTCGAGCACGATGCCGGGTAATTTCCTGGAATCAACGACACCCGCAATGGAGCTCGTCTTGTATCCAGCCGGAAAGTCCAGCACCTGTTTCTGCTTAAGCAACCGCTGCTTCAATTTGTCGTAGGGCAATTGCTGAACGTCGACCCTGGTTTCATGAGCCGCGGCCGCGGCCACTCCGGCGCTCTGGCCGAGCATCATCCAGGTCGGCTCCACCCGGATGCTGGAAAGTGCCACATGGCTGCTTGACAGGCATACCGGCACCAGCAGGTTGACGCACTCGGCACGCCTGGGAGTAAGCGAGCGGTAAGGTACCTGGTATGGATGCCCGTGCCGATTGCCATTGATTCGATCGGGGAAAATCGTTCCCTCGTTAATCCACCCCTTGCCATCGGCGGTAGGTACCCGCTGGCAATCATGCGAATCGATGGGGAAAGAGCTGATGCCGATGCTGTCCTTCTTCCCGGGATTTGTCCGTACGTCGTGCTGGGTCAGTACGTACTCGCCGATCATGCGCCTGCCCTCGCGCACGTAGAGGGCCGGCGGCCAGCCCCCGTATTTTTGGAACTCATCCCTGGCGAGGCCGTAGGCCGCGAACTTTCTGCGAACGCCCTCGGGCACGACCGGGTCGCTCTTGAGGAACCAGATCAACTCCAGGGTGTACTGCTTGTGCGCCTCCCAGAACTTCTCCCGCTCCCGGTAGGTCGCCTCGGGCCAGGCCCAGCTCGCGCCGACCAGGCCTGATGAAATTTGTCGACCGATTCCATTGTTCAGGTCGACCTTCCTGCCCGGCAGCGGGTATCCGTCCACGGAGACCATTCTCCCTGCCGCCTTCGGGTTGGCCTTGATGTAGCGGCGAGCGAGCTCAAAGCGGGCCGGGTCGTAATTGGCCGGCTCGGGCATCGGCAGTCGATTGTCCGGGTCGGTTGAGATTACGACGCGAAAGCTGTAGGTCATGATCTTCCCATCGCCCTTGTCTTCGCCGGGTGTCTCCCCGGTCAACAGCGGCAGCGGCTTACCTGCTTCATTGAAGGGCAGGCCCTTAACGGGCTTCTTTGGGAATTGGTGGCCGGCAAGCGATTCGCCATATTGTTTTTTGCTTTCGCGCCCCAGGGCATACGAAACGCTGGCCGCTGCCATGAGGTCACCCTCGTACGTCGCATCAATAAACTGACCGGCCTGGAATACGCCCTTGCTTGTCCTGAGCGTCTTGATCCGCGCTGACTCTTTCGTAGCGCCCACCAGCTGGTGTTCCAGATGTAGCGAGACGCCGGCTTCCTTGATCATGTCGTGAAACACTTTCTCAGCCACGTGCGGTTCGTAGGTCCACTTGTCGTTCTTGGTGAGATCGATCCTGTAGTTGAGCTTCACGCCGGCTTCTGCGTAGTGCTTACAGATTCGTTCGTGCACCTCGACGAACAACCCTCCCATCAATTGACGAGCGCATTGGTTACCGTCGCTCAAGCTCAGGCCGCCGCTGATCATGCCGCCCACATAGTCGTAGGGCGAAACCAGGGCTACCGAGGCTCCCTCGCGCGAGGCGGCGACTGCGGCGCAGACACCGGCCGGTGTGGCCCCGTAAACCAATACATCAAATTCCTGCGACTTCGCATGAAGTAATGAGTCCGGCGCGAGCAAGGCCAGGGAGTAGAAAGCGAGAAAGTATCTCATCATGTAGGCCATGGCTCCCTGGTACATCGCAGGTCCTGGCCGGTTGACAGCGGCCTGTCTCGAATCGGCGTTCTTGCGGCAGGGTTCAGGCCAGTTTCCACCCTTCCCGGTAGCTGCGGCCGAGGTACTTCTCGGCTTCCGGCGCGTTGGGAATCTTCATGTTCTTTGCGTCCCATTCCAGCTTCTTTCCCGCGCGGTAGGCGACGTTGCCGAGGTGGTTGGCCTCGGTCAGGGGCCCGGCGTAGGCGAAGTGGCACAGGGGCTCGGGTCCCTCGCCCTTGCAGGCGCGAATCCACTCGGCCTGCTGGCCGGGGGAGGGCGCGATCGAGCGTTCGGGACGCTTGAAGTCCTTGAATTTCTTCTCCGGCAGGAGCATATGCTTGCCGTAATCCGACAGCAGCATGCCGTCTTCACCGATGAAGAGCGTGGCGTTGCCCCATTTGGGGATTCCACCCTCGCGCCAGATCTTCGGTTTCTCCGTGCCCTGGTACCAGGTGTGCTCGAGCGCCGGGTAGCCGTCGCCGCGGGCGCCGAAGGTGTACTTTACGCTCATCGAGGCAGGGGCGATATCATGGTGAGGCTTGGGGCCGGAGAGGGGCTCGATCGTCAGCGGAGCGTCGAGCTTCAGGGCCCACCACGGCAGGTCGTTTCGATGGCTGCCGAGGTCCGACATGGTGCCGTTGCCGAAATCCCACCAGCG
>JAYZEI010000180.1:0-4781 GCA_036337375.1 Planctomycetota bacterium
GAATTAGGTTCTACAGTTGATCGGGAAATTGTTCTTTTAGTTTTTCGCGGGCGCGGCTGAGCCGCATCTTGCAGGCGCTGACCGTCAGGTCGAACATTTCAGCCAGTTCCTCGTAATTGTGCCCCTCCGCATGTTTCAGGATCATCATCGCCCGGTCTTCTTCGCTTAATGTCTCCAGTATCTGCAACAAGTCTATTTCGAGAGCCTTACTCTTCGAGTCTTCCGTCCTGCCGGCCGGCTCGGGTGGCTCACTCGTGATCCTGACGCGCCGGTCTCTTCGCGAGCGGGACCGCCGCAGGGAAAGGCAAGTGCGGACCGCGACTCCGTGAAGCCAAGTCGAGTATTTCGAACGCCCCTCAAATTTTGCGCGATTGAGAAACAGTCGCACAAACACTTCCTGTGCGGCATCGTGTGCATCCTGCTCGTTGCCCATCAGCCGGAAACAAATTCGCCAAACTTTTTGGCGGTATCTTTCCAGCAGACAATTGAACGCCGCGCCTCCGGAGCGATCGCGCTGCGATTCGGCAGCCAACTGCTCGTCGGTCTGGTCGCTCAGTTTCGAAGGTTTTTGTTGGTCTGGAACCACCACTCAATGAAGTTTGTTGTTCCGATCAACTTAGTTGCCGTTACCAAGCCAATGGTCACAAACTGCGAAAAAAAGAAACCGCCAAGGAATGCAAGTCCTTTAATGTCAGGCGGATAGAATTGTCAACGCGCGCCGGTATCGAATCAGAATCGCCGAGTTGGGTCAAGAGCAAGGCGGGGGGGCACGAAGTCGACTTTGCCAGAATTCTGCCTGGCGTCCCGAGGTTTGCCGGTGGAAGTCCGCCCGGTGCGGCGTCCCCGTGCCCGCATCACCACTTCAGACCGAATTGTTCGCCGTCGTCACGGCGGGTGGTGCCGCCTTTGAGATTTTTCGGCGGGATTTTTCCCGCCGCCGGTCGATCGTCGTCTTCCGCGGCGAATTCCTCCTCTTTTTTCTTGTCTCGGATCAGCGGCTTTTCCTCCAGCGCTTTGAGCGACAGGGCGATTCGCTGGGCGCCGACGTCAACCGACAAGATCATGACTTCGACTTGCTGACCTTCGCTGACGACGTCGCCTGTCCGAAAGACACGGCGATGCGCCAATTCCGAGATATGGATCAAGCCCTCAATACCGGGTTCCAATTTGACGAATGCGCCGAAGTCCATCAGCTTTGAAACGGTCGCGCTGACGCTTGTTTTTGGCTTATATTTTTGTTCGGCCGTAGTCCACGGATTGTCAAAGGTCTCGCGGTAACCGAGTCCGATTTTTCCGGTCTCCGGATCGATTTTGTTGATTTTTACCTTGATGCTTTGGCCAACTTCAAGCACCTCGCTCGGATCGTTCACCCGATCCCAACTTAACTGGCTGATGTGAATCAAGCCGTCCACTCCCCCCAAATCGACAAACGCGCCGAACGGTTGCAACCGCGTCACGGTACCTTCGCGAATCTCGCCGACTTGCAACTCTTCGAGCAGCTGTTTTTTTTGCTCGGCCCGTTCGCGTTCCAGCATCGCCCGACGACTGAGCACCAGATTTCGACGCTCCGGTTTGACTTCCGTCACCACGCAGGGAAATCTTTGGCCGACAAATTCTTCCACATCCTCAACGCGATACGTCGCAACCTGGCTCATCGGAATGAAACCGCGCAAGCGGTTGACTTCGCATTCCAGTCCGCCTTTGTTGTGCCCGGTGATCACCGCATCGACGACCATGCCTTCGCCAATGTCTTCCCAGCCGCCGACGTCGATGGCGGTATCCGGGAGAATTAATTCGTAGAACCCGTCCTCGGCGTTGAACTTGCTGACGACGGCGTCTAGTTCGGTGCCAATTTCCGGTGGTTGCTCGAATTGCTTGGCCGGCAGGACGCCCTGGTGGCGTCCGCCAAGATCGAGAAAGATATTTTCGTTGCGGATAGACATTACCTTTCCGCAGACCCGCGACTCTTCGGTCAATTCATCGTTCGCATCGGCTTTGCTGTCAGCGATTAAATCGTCGATCGCAATGTCAGCCAGCGCCGCGTCCAGTTCCTGCTGCATCTCGGGACTTAAATTGGCTTCTAGCTGCGGTGGAGGCGAACTTTTGATTGTCGCGCTGGGTAGCGGTGCGGCCATCGTGCCGTCGGTTGCCGGATTGGCGACACCCGCTTCGGCGACGTCCGGTCCTCCCCCGAGGTTCTGCGGTTGCGCCTTGATTTGTTGCGCCAGTGAGCCTTCCCGCTGCGAACCGATTTTGATTTCACGGCGGTCGGATTCCTCGGCGGCTTCGTCAACGTCGGTTGTTGCCGCAGGTTCCTTTTCAGATTCGGCCGCGGCGGTGCCGGGCGGTGAATCCGTGGCGATCTCGGGTGCGGATTCTGGTTGCACCGGTGCAGTCGCGGTGCCAGCAGGCTCTTCCGCCGTAGTTTCCGGCGTTGAAATCGCGGGCGGAGGTTCCGGGTTGGCGGCGGATTCCGGCACGGCAGAATCATCGGTTGACGGTAACTGCTGCTGTCGACTCGGCTCGTCAGTCATCTAAAACCTATCCTGGTGTCTTCCAAATCCAAGGCGGGACTTTTTAGTTTATCGTCGTTTTTGCGAGTAGCCTAGCTGGTTTTTCACCCTAAAATTACTTTCACTGGTACTCGGCTGGGTGTTTATTCACAATACAGGCCGGGCGGGGGCTCGGCTCACGGGGAACGGGAAAGTGGATTCGCTTAAAGGTCACCTGCTGATCGCCGCGCCGCAACTCGGCGATCCGAACTTTGTTCGGACGGTCATTTTGATGATCGACCACGACGAAAACGGTGCTTTTGGAATCGTGCTTAATCGCCCGAGTGGCCGCACCGTCAAGGAGGTTTGGGATGAACTCGACGATTCTTGTGAATGCCTCGAATCGATCAACATAGGCGGTCCGGTCGTTGGCCCGCTACTGGCGCTGCACACGCAGGAGTATCTGGCCGAGGCTGAAGTGCTCCCCGGCCTCTACCTGACTGCGGAGCGCGAGAATCTGGATGAGTTAGTGCGTCAAGATTACTCCACGTTTCGACTGTTTAGCGGATATTCCGGCTGGGGTGAGGGCCAACTTGAAGGCGAATTGGAACAGGGCGGATGGATTACGCTTAAAGCGAAGAAGGAATACGTTTTTGTCTGGGACGACGATTTGTGGGACCGCGTTGGCGAAGAAATTACGCAGGACGTCTATCGTCGCGGTTTGAAGATCAAACAGTTTCCAACCGACCCGTCGTTGAATTAGCTCGTGTAGGGCCGGTTAACGGCTAGCTGCGGCCGCTCTTCGACACCGGACGGCAAATGCACTTGGCAGGGTGTATAGCGATGAATGTTTACTGTTCTTTCCGGCTCTCGTCGGCAATCGTGTACGGAGTTACGATAGTGAAGTCGTAGTAGTGGTTCCTAAACCACTGGTCTAGTTTGCGGGATTTTCATTTGTTGTTTGAGGATGGCATCGATGCCGTCGACGGAAATCAGGGCGTTCGTATTCACCGATGTCGTTGGTTCGACGCGATTAAAAAAAATGATGCCCGGACGTGATAGCGCAGAGCGCAACGTCCAATTTGCCGAACGGATTCTCCGGCCGCACCGAGCCCTCATCGAAGAAGCGCAGCGGCGGTACAAAGGGCGTTTGATTTCCACGCAAGGTGACGGGCATTTCCTTGAATTCAAAAGTCCTATCAAGGCCGTGCTGTGGGCCGTCGAGTTGCAACAGCTACACCACGACACGCCCATCAAGACACCCGACAACACCGATCTCGGGTTGAAAATAGGGATTCACATGGGACCGGCGTCCACCGACCCGGACCGCCCCGATGACTTCGTCGGTACCAGTGTCGATTATGCGGCGCGACTGGTCAAATTGGGAAGCGAAGGCCGAATTGTGGTCTCTGAGATTGTGGCGACGTTCGTTCGAGACGAAGAAATTGCGGACATCGCCGTGCATGAACATGGGTTGTTCGAGATCGCCGGCATCGGTAACCGGCGGATATTTGAAATCGTTTATCGAGAACAGATGCCGAGCCCGTTGGAGGGGGTTGAAGATCTGCGGTCGTCCGAATCTCGTACGACCCCCGATAGTGGTCCGCCCAGCCATTCATCCAGCAGGCGTGCATCTCCAGCCACGCTATTTGAACCTCGCAATGGCGTGCAGATCAAGGACTTCGAGCTGTTAGAAGAAATCGGCGAAGGCGGTATGGGCAAGGTATTCAAGGCTCGCCACATTGGCATGGGCCGTATTTGTGTACTGAAACTGATCAAGGATTCACTGCTGCGGGCCGGCAACGAAGAAGTACTCGAACGCTTTTACCAGGAAATACAACTGGTCGCGCAGTTGCAACACCCGAACATTGTCCAGGCCTACCATTCGTCAAGTCGTGACGACGATCGCCATTTTTTGGTCTTGGAGTACATCGAAGGCGCAACACTGGACGCACTGATCGACGATCGCGATGCGCTCGCTCTGGGCGAGGCTTGCGAGATTGTGCGGCAGACCGCATGCGGTCTGCAGTACATCCACGAGCACGGACTCGTTCATCGGGATTTAAAACCGTCGAATCTGATGGTCACGCCGCGCAGTGGCGACGGCATGGTCAAGATTCTCGACCTGGGACTGGCACTGCTGGTCGACGGCACCGAGGATCGGATCACACAGTGCCGCGATCGGGCGATCGGCACGGCTTATTACATGGCGCCGGAACAATGGGATTCGACGACGGTAGATATACGAGCCGACATCTACGCGCTTGGCTGTTCGTTCTATCACATGAT